>JAYKIC010000666.1:0-5319 GCA_035284985.1 Leptolyngbyaceae cyanobacterium | reverse complement strand
CGATCGCTGAGCAGTTTTCATCGGGAGAGGTGGCAGAGTGGTCGAATGCGCTCGACTTGAAATCGAGTGTACCGCAAGGTACCGAGGGTTCGAATCCCTCCCTCTCCGTTTTTACGCATCGGCTGATTGGCTAGCAACAGCATCAGCCTGTAGGTGGGTTTGAAGTAAGGTTGGGGTCAGCCCTTTTTTCTGGTCTTGGGTTATGGCCCAAGACCAGAGAAAAAGGGCTGACCCCAACCTTACTTCACATCCACCTACGGGCTGATGCTGTTGCTGGCCAATCAGCCAATGCGTAAAAACGGAGAGGGAGGGATTCGAACCCTCGGTACCTTGCGGTACACTCGATTTCAAGTCGAGCGCATTCGACCACTCTGCCACCTCTCCCGATGAAAATCGCTCAGCGATCGCCCCTCAAGGCACTCTTACCGTTGCCTTGAAACTGCACGAACTGAACACGCTATTTATTCTAACCTGAAGTGTCTTGAAATGCCAATTCGTACAATCCTTCACTTTTAAGGATGTCACCTGTTTGATTAGCCCATACCAAACGGGCTGACGTGATTTTTCCCCCCAACAATTGCACCAAGGAAAAGTTATAGAGGCGATCGCCCTCCTGACTATAATCCTGACGGTGATGGACCTGAGTTTTATGGTCCCGAATCCGGGGCACACTGGCAGCGTTGAGGTAAAGGGTTTGGCCATCGTAGAACACCTTATCTCGCTCTCGATCCTGACGATGGCGTAGGCTATGGTGCATGTGCCCAAAGGCAACGAGGGGGATATTTTTGCCCATGGCTTGGGTCTGGGCAATGGCATCGGCAAAGTCTGGATCACCGTAGTCGCCACCAATGGACACTCGGCCCCAGTCCTTGCCACAAAGAGCTTCGGGGCGATCGCCCAATCCATGGGGACCACAGTGCCCCAGAAAGATAATCGTGGAATACGCCGCAGATTTGACGGCCTGCATCATCCGTTCAGTGGATTCTCGAAAATTGCGGACACCGAAGCGATCGCGATAAAACCGTTTATACTTCCACTCCGACCCACCCCAACTAAAGGGGCGACTGCCCACAACCGTTAAATTAAAACCGGGAAAATCCAGCCCACCATATCCCACATGGGCCACCCCCAAAGCGTCCAACTGTTGCTGCACCCAATCTTCCTTTTTGCGATCGTAGGGACATTGGGTACGGCCCCAAGGGGTAGCAGTATACCAGGCATCGTGATTCCCCATGACAGCGGCTTTGGGTAAATCCATGGCCGCAATTCGCTCCACTAACGCCACCGATTCATTGCCAAAATCCCCCACAAACAGCACCAAATCCACGCCTAACCGTTTGAGAATGGATTCCTCACATGCGTCCCAACGATCATGAACATCACCAATAATCGCAATGGTGACAGATTTGGGGCGATCGCCCAGGGTTGGCTCACCATCTGCTTGAGTGGGCGCAAATGGGCTAGTCGATACGGTTAGGGAAGGAGAAGAGTTATTCATTATGGATAGGAGTTAAGCCATTTGAGGCGAAGCCATTTGAGATTAAGCCATTAAATCAAGGGAACAATCCGACATTTTTCGGGATCTTTTCTTGGAAATTTCCCAAAATACTGAAAACCGCCGCTGCCTGTCCATACCCTAGAATAGCGGATAACCCTAGGGCAATGCCAAAATACTGGGACAAAGTTGTTCCTTGGGCATCCCCCCGCAGCGTCACCCATTTGAGAATAGCTGAGAATAGTCAGGATTTGGCTCCTTTGACCTTGCATAATATTGGCATAGTCCATCATTAGAAGACATCATTAGAAGATAAGGCTGCCATCCCCCTTGGCTGTATACAAACAATACGGCCCCTTGCAACAATTGGGGGTTGGCAGTAAGGTGATGCCTAAGTAAACTGAAGACGGTCTGATGCAGGCATGGTTTCAGACATGGTTGTCGTTGAGGCCGATTGATTCATCGCCGTTGATTCATTGTTCTAACCTGGTCTCCATACTTCTACGGAGGTTGGACCAGCCATAGGAACTGAGGGAGTTAGGGTGGGCGATCGCCCAGGATGACCGCTTAACTCCAGCCTGTTTGTAGGACTTCCAGTGACCCAAGCGAGTATGGCAAAGTATCCCAAACCCTCCAATCCCCAATCCATGAATCCTTCCCAGGCCCAATCCTATGCCCATGGGAATGCTTCATCGTCCTATTCAGCCAGAGTTCCCAACCATCCCCAATCGCCCCAACTGCCGTCAGAATTTGCGCCAACGGTGCAACCTGCTACCGTTGTCTCCCCCGGTTCACCTTCCCCCACGTCTAAACCCAAACGTCCCTCGAAGCAAAATACCTCGAAGCAAAATACCCAGAAACAAAATACCCCAAATAATAACCAGCAACGCCCCCTCCCACTTCGCATCATGGGGCACTGGTTATTCTGGATGACCACCTCAATTGCGATTACGGGAGGGGTAGCAGGGTTTGCAGGAGCCACCCTCTTCACCTTGCCTTCCTTACCTAACTGTCCCAAGATTTTCTGGCCATTAGCCTCAGCCTCTCTGCGGATGCATTGTGCCGAGCAAGCCGCCCAGAAAAACACCCCAAAGGATTTATTACATGCCATTGCCTTGGTAAATGATTTGCCAGGGGACCATCCCATGCGGGGTCGGGTTAATAGTCTAATTGAGCAGTGGTCCTTCGATATGTTGGAATTGGCGGAAGTCAGTTTTCACCAGGGAGATTTGGAGGGGGCGATCGCCGCTGCCAAACAAATCCCCCGCAGTTTAGCCGCCTATGACCAGGTGGATGAGCGCATTGAGCAATGGCAGGCGATCTGGGCTGAAGCGGAAGCAATCTATCAAGAGGCGGAAGGCTTGCTAGAGCAGGAAGATCTGCGGGGAGCCTTCCGCACTGCGACCCAGCTCCTCGCCATTGATAATCAGTATTGGCAAACGGAGCAATATAATAGCTTGACAAGTTTGATTGAAGCCTCTCGCATTGACACCGAGCTATTGGCCCAAGCCCGTCGTCTTGCCAAGCAGGAAACCGTCACCGATTATCTAGAGGCAATGCAATTGTTGGAAGAAATACAACCGACAAGTCGGCTGTACGCTTCGGCCCGTCGTACCCTGAGTCGGATTTTAGAAGATTTTGTGGATTTAGGGGTAAAAGCCCTCGTGGCAGGGGATTCAGCAACTGCCATGGAGGTATCGCGCAATTTACCCAATGGTGTGGAGTTTAAGGCGAAGGCCCAGGATTTGCGAGAACTCTCCGTTGCGATCACCCAAGCCGCCAGTGGCATGATCCCAGACATTGAGTCCGCCATCCTCAAAGCCCAAGACCTAGGACCGAATCGACCGCTTTACAGTAACGCCCAAACGTTGATTCAAAACTGGGAGTTGGAAATTAAAGACATTCACCGTCTGTCCCGTGCTCGAAGCTTGGCAAGCTTGGGACAAATTCCTGATTTGCAAGCGGCGATCGCTGAGGCCCAGTTAATTGGGTACAATAACCCCCGCTTTGAGGAAGCAGAAACGGCCATTGATGGCTGGAGAACCCAAATTTATACCCTTGAAGACCAACCTTATCTTGACGCGGCCCGTCAATTGGCAGATCGGGGGGGTATCCGCTCCCTAGATGCCGCCATCGGTAAGGCACAAATGATAGCGGAAGGTCGGCCCCTCTATCCCAAAGCGGCGGAGTTGATTGAACAATGGACCACTCAAATCCAAACCTTGCAAGACCGTCCCTACTTGAATGATGCTTTGAGTTTTGCCAACCGGGGTAACTTACCAGCAGCGATCGCCGCCGCCCAACAAATTCGCCCCAACCGCGCCCTATACGACGAAGCTCAGTCCAACATCCAGCGGTGGCAAGATGAAGTAAATGGCGATATTTTCCTGCAACAAGCCAATGACATTGCACGGCAGAATACCCCCTCTGCCTGGTCCAGAGCCATTCGGGTTGCAGCCCGCATCTCGGAAACCCACGACAATTATCCCCAAGCCAATCGGTTGATGGAACGTTGGGGCCAAAATATTCTAGCCCAAGCCCAGCAAATGGCTAGCGTCAGCTATCAAGACGCAATCGCCATCGCCAACTTAGTCCCCTCATCTGCCACCACCTACGGGGCTGCCCAGTTACAAATCGAAACCTGGCAACGGGCGATCGCCCAAGATGAACAATGGCGCAATCCTGTTGCTCCAGTCTTACCCACAGAACCTACCCCAGATGAGACTGAACCAACCCTTACCCCAACTGGCATTTAAACTCCCCCTTAGATAGAGATTTACCCCATAGCCCCATAGATAAATAGAATCGCCCTTGCAAAACGCTAGGGCTGGAACGTTTCAGACAGATTACATATCATCCAGAAGACCGATGTGGATTTGACCCCTACAGCATAAGCTTAGAAGTAAGTTGGGTACAACCAATGTCGGTTTTACTGTTAGGGGTTATGGATATTTGATTCCTATTTCCTATTTAGAACTCCAACAGATTGCCAACGGCTGATGCGTAGACCATCACTTCATGTCCTACCCCTCAAATTGATTCAGCCAGTTTCCGCACTGGCATCACTTGCGACTGTAGTTACTTCCACCGACTATGGCCAGACCACTCTTCAACGAGATGGATGATTTCGCCAACTCCCCCCTGCATCCATGATCCAAGGATCTCGATTGGATTATCGATAATCCCCTGATTCCATAGGGATGATTGCCATTTTTTACGACATAAGGAGCATATCACTATGAAAATCAAGCCAACTGCTGTGTTAACGACAGCCCTCCTCTCCCTTCTGGCGATCGCCACCCCAGTCCGGGCAGAAAACCCTGATCACCTTCAACAGCTTTTGTTAAGCGGTCTCTGTCCAGGCTGTGATTTAACCGATGCCAATTTAGATGGAGTACATCTCATCGGAGCAGATTTACGCAACACCGATTTATCAGGAGCATCCCTAATCGGCGCAAACCTTGAGGGAGCGGACCTAACAGGCGCAAACCTTAGCTTTGCAAATCTCACCTCAGCCATGTTAACCAATGCCATCTTGGACAGTGCCACTTTGGACTATGCCAATCTGTCAGAAGCCAAGATTTACCACGCCAGCGTTACAGGGACATCCATGGAAGCCATTGATATCACCAATGCAGAAGTCCTTGGCACAGGTATTAGCATCGGCGGCGAGACTTATCCAGATCCCCATAGCAATTAGTGACTTCCACGAGAATAGAGTAGCTGTTGTGGGACGGCAGACTAGTATAGGTTTAATGTCTCTATCCGTTTACGGCTATAGAGAAAATATGCCCAATGTGAAAGTACATAGAAAAAATAGCGAA
>JAYKIC010000665.1:0-7098 GCA_035284985.1 Leptolyngbyaceae cyanobacterium | reverse complement strand
CCTTGCCGTGACAGGAACTATGGCGTAAATTAACCCGTTCTTTAGATCGGGCTGAACGGCGATCGCGCCCTTCCTCAAATACGGCCCGGAGGACGCGGTGGATGAGTAAGTCAGGATATCGCCGCAGAGGAGAGGTGAAATGGGTATAGCCGGAATCCAAGGCCAGACCAAAGTGAGAGTCCGGAGTGGTACTGTAAACCGCTGGTTTAAGCGTGTCTAAGAGCAGATAGGTCAATACTTTTTCCGCTTCAGACTCGGCAAATTGTTGGGTTAACCGTTGATAATCCCTAGGATGCACTTCTTCCTCATCCTCTAGGCTGGGTTCAATGTTCATATTTGCTACGAGTTTGAGCAATTCCTGCACAGTGGTGACATCGGGCATTCGATGCACTCGATAGATGGCGGGAACCCCCAGAGCCTTGAGATGGGAAGCCACTAGCTGATTAGCCAATAACATCAACTCAATCACAATGGATCGGGCTGGAATCAGGCGCGAAACCACCAAGGCCCCAATTGCCCCCTCATCATCAAATTCAAATTTAGTAGATAAAAATTTGCCTAATTCTGAGTTGCCTTCATTGGGAAACAACTTTTCTGGTAAATTAAGTTCAAAGGCACCTCGTTGTAATCGCTGCTGGCGGATGGACTGACTGATTTCCAAGAGTTGGTCTAAGGTTTCAAAAATTGGCTCAAATTGTTTTAAGTCAGCCAAGGTTGGTGCATCGGCGGCCAGTTCATCATCTCCCTGGGTTTGGTGACGAGTCAAGATGGTTTGGGCTTGCTGGTAATTAATTTCATAATCTACCGCCACTAGGGTGGGTTGGATTTCAAACTCCAGCACTTGCCCATCTTTGTCTAGAGTCATTAATACGGAAATGGTAAGGCGATCGCTCCCCGGAATCAAAGAACAGCGGCGATGCACTAACTCTGGAAACATGGGGATGATGGTATTCCCTAAGAAAATCGAAATGCCACGGCGACGGGCTTGTCGATCCAACTCCCCTTGAACCTCCACATAATGTCCCACATCGGCAATATGGACCCCTAGCCGCCGCTTGCCCCCTTCCAGCGACTCTAGGGAAATAGCATCCTCTAAGGCTGGCTCATCGGAAAACTGGGGACCAGTGATGCGTAAGGTGAGCAATTTGCGTAAATCCAAACGGTCTTTCATATCCACTTTACGCAAGCGAGAGGGTAAACGTTTTGCCTCTTGGGATGCGACCTCTGGAAAGTCTAAAGGGAGATCATGCTTGCAGCGGACGATGGCAATATCAGAGGCCGCCTCAGCATTAATCCCCAATATTTGAGCCACACGACCAACTGGGGGATGTTGACCCAACGGATATCGCAAAATTTCAACATGAACCAGTTGCTCCACTGCTTCTTGGAGATTAACACCATTGCGCTTTAACTCCAGTTCAAACAGCAACCGATCATCCAAGGGAACCGCCCGATAATCGTCCTCTCCCACCTGTTTGACACGTCCTAAAACGGATTGGTTGGCCCGTTCCAAAATTAGCCGGACTTCTCCTTCTGGGCTACGTCGCCGACTCCCTTCTTTGGTGACACTGACTAGAACGCGATCGCCATTCCACGCCGTATTGAGCTGACTTTCCCGCACATAGATATCATCAGCCCCTTCAACATCTTGGATGGCAAAACAAAACCCCTTACTAGAGCAACGCAATTTACCCTCCACCAGGTTTTCCTCAGGCACACGGCGATATCGCCCCCGATCCTTTTCCAGCAGATTAATCCGCTCTAGGGCATCCAAGGCAATTTGGAGCTTTTGGGCCTCATCCCCCTCCCGTATACCCAACTTTTTCTCTAATGCTTTTGGCGCAATAAGTTTATCGTCGGGGAAACTAGCCAACAATGTAGCGATTGAAAATTCCATGTAGCGATTTGTCCTCATACCTTAATCAATTAAAATCACCATACTTAGCCCATACTTAGCATTGTTAGATTGACAACACAGCTTAGCGAGCGAGCGCTTTATAATCGTCCCAAGATAAAGCAGTTGCGAAGCCTACACGGATAAAGACTATCTTTGTGAATTCAAACTGTGTGAATTTAAGACTATCTCTATACAACTATGTTGATATCGAGTTAAAAGCATCTGAAAGATAGGGTTAATATGCTTCAGCACTCGCCTCAATCATGGGTGAAGCTGCTAGGACATCTTCCGCATCGCCAACTTGGTAGAGATCGCCAGAGTGATCTACTTACCACAGCAATGCTTAGATTCTCAGTATGCTAACCCAGCTACTTTCACCAGACAAAAGAAACAGATTTGCCATACTTTTGCCTACAATCATCAAGCATGTAGAGCAAATCTGAACGAGTCAAGTTTTAGAACATCACCACCAACAAAGCCATCAATCTAAACAACGAGAAAAGACAGTCAAGATTTGATCAAACGAGTTATCTGGAACTTGACTAGCCTCAGCGCCCATCGCCAAGATCTTAAAAGAAGCCTGGAAGTAGTATGTACCCTAAGCAGTAGTGTATGCTAAGCGGCGGTATTATAATTACATAATATTATATACACCGAACTAAAACGTTCCGGCTTTTTTGTCTATCTTTCAGCTAAGAAAATTAATATTTTAACGCCTGCCTGTGACGACGTAGGCAACCCGGCGGCCAATATTTGTAGCATGATCGGCCATGCGTTCTAAACAACGAATGCTCAGAACTAACAAAATAACGGTTTCGATCTCGATTTCAGTTGATTTCTGATGAACAAGTATATGGTAAATACGATCATAATCATCATCCACCAAATCGTCCTGTTTTTTAAGGTCGAGGCCAGAATGGCTATCCAAGTTTGAAAGTGCAGCTAAACTCATGGCCAGCATTGCCCGACAGCGATCTGCCATAATTTGAACCTGGGGTAAACACTCATGGTCACGGTAGGGAAAAAGCTTAATCGCTATTTCTCCCAAGTCTTCAGCATAGTCCCCAATACGTTCCAAGTCCCGAATCAACTGCATTAAGGCACTCAAAAACCGCAAGTCCTGAGCCACAGGAGCATGTAATCCAATCAAGTTAATGCAGTCCACCTCAATTTGGCGATAGAAAATATCGATTTGTTTTTCATTACTCCTTATTTGTTGAGCGGCGGCTAAATCCCGTTCAAACAATGAACGACAGGCTAGCCAGCACGAAAGCTCCACGAGTGCCCCCATCCGCAACACATCTCGCTGCATTTCTCTGAGCTGTCGTTCAAAATAGGGGCGAATGAGTGGAGCATCTTTTGATGCAGGGGGTATATCATTCATAGTGTTTTAGTAATTAATTGAGCAATCCTCATACGCTCATGTCTCTTGTGGTCGTGGACCCTGGCTGGGAGCAGAGTCATGGGGTGCGGGAAAGTGCCCCGTATCCTAATCTCTTTTGATCGGCAGATTCTTAACCAAGGTTATAGGACAACCCCTTATCAATCCAGAGCACTATTAAACGACGATATTACGGCCATGTTATATGATGCAATGATAAGTCCAGTCCACATGATAATTGTGATTTAGGTTCGATTCATGAGGGAAAACTTAAACATCTTTTTGCTAGTGTGACTAACTGGTGCGAGAACTGGCGGAAAATGGAAGAGTACTAAGGGAGTCGTTACTAGGGTGTGCTACATACATACTAATGCTCTCACATTAGGTTGTCGTTCATTCTAAGCTATCTGGTTTAAATTGGTTTTAAGCATGGTCAATAATAGCGCAGAAGTAATGGTCCATTATCGAGGGCTGGCTATTCAGGGGTTGAAGGGGTGGGCAGTTTGCTAATAATCCTCCCTAACTTTTTGGGGCTGGATATTGCTGCTTATTGTTATGGAAAGTAGCCCAAAAGTGGTCAAGGTATCACCTGTAAACCTGTTGACTTACAGGGTTGGTAATACATGGTGAATCAATTGGGTTAAACGTTGTCTTAGAGTTTCTAAGCCAAATCGCTGACTAGCGGAGATAAAGATGGCCTGGGGGTAATCCTGTTTTGCGATTTCTAGGGTGTCACTGTCCACTTGGTCAATTTTGTTAAAGGCCAGGAGCGTGGGACCAGGTACAATCGGCATCTCGCCCAGGATTTTTGTCACAGATTGGATTTGATGTTGCCATGCGGGATGGGATAGATCAACGACATGGAGCAGGGCATCGGCTTCAGTGACTTCTTCTAAAGTGGCGCGGAAGGCATCCATGAGGGAGGCGGGTAGTTCATGGATAAAGCCAACGGTATCCGTTAGCACCATGGAGATGGGGCTGTTGCTATTAGGGGGCGTGACGGTTAAGCGGCGGGTGGTGGGGTCCAGGGTGGCAAATAGTTGGTCCGCTGTATACACTTCGGCATTGGTGAGGCTGTTCAATAGGGTAGATTTACCTGCGTTGGTGTAGCCAACAACGGCGATGGAGGGAACATCAGCGTCTTGACGCTTGTGTCGTAATCGAGAGCGGTGGGCTTGAATTTGGTTCACTTCCCGTTGGAGGCGAGAGATGCGTTGTTGAATACTACGTCGTTCGGTTTCTAGCTTGGTTTCACCGGGACCACGGGTACCAATTCCGCCGCCTAAGCGGGACATGGATTGTCCCTGTCCGGTGAGTCGAGGCATGAGGTATTCCAGTTGGGCTAGCTCTACTTGTAGTTTTCCGGCTCTGGATTGGGCACGTTGGGCAAAAATATCGAGAATAACTTCGGTGCGATCGACCACTCGTAAGCCTAAGCGTCGTTCTAGATTGCGAGATTGGGCGGGGGATAATTCTCGATTTAGGACGACTAGATTGGCTCCTATGGTTTGAACGGCTAGGGCTATCTCTTGGACTTTTCCATCCCCGACAACGGTTTGAGGGTGGGGGTGCGATCGCCGTTGCCGCATGACTTCCAGTACTTCTCCCCCCGCTGTTTCAATTAGGCGTTCTACTTCTACTAGTTGTTCTTCAAAGGCATCGCGGTTCAAGTCTTTCGTCATAACTCCTACTAGGAGAACCCGGTCATGGTCCGGGTCAACATCTTGGGCAATAAATTCCCGCTGAAATTCTTCTTCGAGGCCAGCGACGAGTTCTAGCAAGTCTTGGGTAGCGATCGCCTCTAGGGTCAATGGTTCTGAGATGTCCCAAGTGCCAACGCCTTGCGGAACTAGATGGGCTAAATAGGTCTCGCTGATATAGCCACTGCCACCCCCACCTCGGCGTTGAAAGCCTTGTCCAGACAGGTTAAGAATTGCCAGGGCATCTAACCGTTGCAAAACCATGGCCGTCAATGCGGCATTATTGGGAGGAATATTATCAAATTGGGTCGAAATGCAGCGAATACCACATAATCGCTCGGCACCATATCGAGGGAGTTCTAGGGGGGGGATTTGGGTTTGGGCTGGGGTACCGACTCCGACCCGAATGACCTGACCCCGACGGTTCAGGTAAGCACACAGTGGCGCTTGAATATCTTGACTAATGGCGGCTAGTCGCTGGGCAAACTCAGGCGTAGTGATGCGATCGCCCGGTAGCCGTTGATGATAAAGTCGCTTTAGCTGTTTAAGCTGATTGGCTTTTAGCCCTTGAAGCTGTCCAAAAATCGTTTCGATAGACGTTGCTCCTTACAACTTGATTAGACTATGCGTTTGGGAAACTGGAATAACTGGACCCCAACTTTGCCCTGTAGCTTGATCCTAGGGGCAATATCCTAGAGGCAATTTTGTTAGTGATACATATCTCTGGAAAAGACAACGAACAAAGCCATTTGTCGGTATGGGTTGGGGCAGTATCCCTGTCCCAACCCGTTAACCAGATGCTTAGGGACTTGCTTGGAAAGAAAATACCTTTATTTTAGGTAAATTTTTACTGGCTCATCCCTAAAGAGTAGAAGGAAGTAAAAGTACTACAAAACAGATCATCAGGGCAAATGATATCCGCTTAGTGAACAGCACCACTCAAAGCAACTGGATCAAGAGGCTTGATGAAATAAAGACGGCCTAAATGCCAAACGTTAGACACGTACAAGGGGAGTTTCTTGAATAGCTTAACGATCCCAGAATCGCTGGAGTCCGCAATCTCGGTTAAACGCTGATTGTTCTGGGTACAAGTATCTAGGCGTGAGAAAAACTCTGGATTTTCTACATCTAGAATGACTGGAAATACCCGTCCCGCCGTTTCGTTGGTTTTGCGAATGACATGGATGTCATATTCCCGTGCATCCAACCCTAGGGCGGCATAAAAACCCGATCGCTGGATATCGTTGAGATACATCGTTACAAATACGGATAGTAAGAAGAATCGACACCAGAGTTTTGCTTTCCAATCATTTAAAAACTGGGGCTGGGCTTTCATGATGGCATCAAAGAAGTCGCCGTGACGGTTCTCATCTTGACACCAATTTTCAAAAAACTTGAAGATGGGGTAGACCCGATTCTCAGGATGGGAATCCAAGTGACGGTAGATGGTAATGTAGCGCCAGTATCCAATCTTTTCAGACAGATAAGTCGCGTAAAAGATAAACTTGGGTTTGAAAAAGGTGTAGCTCCGGCTCTTGGTTAAAAATCCCAAATCCAAGGAGAGGTTAAAATCGGCCAAGGCTTTATTTAAGAAGCCAGCATGACGGGCCTCATCACGGGACATGAGGCGGAAACATTCTGCCAAGACAGGGCTTTTATCTTTGAGCCGTCGGGATAGTTCTTTGTATAGCAAAAATCCTGAAAATTCTGCTGTACAAGAGCGTTCTAAAAATTCAACAAACAGCCGTCGAGTTTCACCATCGATATGATCCCAAGACTGGTCGAAGTCTTCGTCTCGAATAAAGTGGTTACGGTTGTAATCCACTTGAAACTCTTTCGGAATGGCTTGTAACTCGTCTTCGTTGACCGAAATGTCCATATTGGCCATTTCGTCAAAGTCAGTGGTGTAAAAACGAGGGGTGAGAATTGTCTCTTTCGCGGGAGTTTTGACTCCGGGGCGAATTTCTTCAAAGTCTGGTTTCTTGAGGGAATTTACCATTGCTTACTTGCTTGCCCTTAATATGTCTTATTAGTACGAGCGATCGCCTTGGCAGGAGACACTGCACATATATTGATAAAGAATACCAAGTAACTCGGTCCCAGGGGTAGAAACGTGGCTC
>JAYKIC010000664.1:0-6234 GCA_035284985.1 Leptolyngbyaceae cyanobacterium | reverse complement strand
ACCGTGGGGGCAGGAGGTGCTACGGTCATTGGCAAGAGGGCCATGGGACGGTGCTCGGCCTGGGGAGGGCTGGGGCGATCGCCTGACCAATGGTAAAGCCGTACCCCTTGATGCTGAAACGCTTCATATTCCGGTTTTGTTAAATGTCGATAAATCAAAATGGCATGGTCAAGGCCCAAGGTTTCACAGCTTCGATTCATTTGAGCTAGGGTGGTGGCAAATGGTGTACCAGGGCGCTGGATGTGGAATAGGGCCGTTTCCGAATGACTGCGGAAACAAGGAGGGGGCAAGTAGGAAAACTGGTCCTTATATTGCAGGGAAACGGTACCATCGGCATAACGCCGACTCCGCATCAGCCGTTGGAAGGGGAGGGAAAATTCATGACTGGGGTCTACCATTTCCCACCAGGAGCGATGCCAGCCATGATAGGGCAAGTGCAAAATCCGCTGAATGTCACCACTGGAAAATAATGCGTATTGCAAGCGGGCGATCGCTTCCGTCAACGTTAGATTCAAGCCCAAGTTATGCAATTTGGTTTCGCAACGAATTTGATTTACCATGGCTCGGTGGCGATGGCAGCGGGAGGTGGTTGTCTCTAGGGGGGGGATCGTTTCTTCATCCGCTAAACGACAGGAGATCACTTCAACCCGAAGAATGCCATCTGCTGTCAGACCCGCCGCCAGCGGTACCGCCATTTTTAAGTTCACCTGACCAAGGCGGTGATCTGCGATGGGGGGAGGGGCCGCTTGCAGCAGCATCGACCGCAGTTGCCTTGGGTCCAGGATGGCTAAGGAGAGCTGCACTTGGTTTACCCAAGCTTCGGCGGTGGCTGGGGACGATGAGGTTGGGGTCTGATGGCGATGGGTGGCCCCATTCAAGGGGGGGGAATGGGGCGCTGAGGCAAAGGCCGCCGCACGGTGGTGGGGAATACTGGCGGGGTGATGGTCGGGGAAACGGTTAGACATCGTGCGATCGCCTCTCTCCCAATACTGTCACTTCACAATATATTCTAACGTTTCTGCTGTCAGTCAACGGCTTATGGGAAGCACATTGCCATCCCAAAATTTAACGAGTTAGCCCCAAAGCCCCGATTGCTACGACCCAAGCTTCTCTGTAACAAATCATGGTTGCCTCAGGATTACAACCCTGGGAACTGGCAGCGAGTCATGGGATCTGAGCTAATAATCGCAGCCACCAACCATAAATCGTGTGGTGATTTTGCCGTAGTACAATGGCTCCATATAGGCCCAGCAAAACCAACAAGCAAATGTGGCCCAAACTGGTGTAGGTGTTAATGATGTGCTGGTCACTCCAGCCATAATCCGCACTCAAGATATTCATATCGCCATTGGCATCGCCCACTCCGGCCCACAGGGTGCCCCAAGGAATGGAGGCGACTCCTCGCTCAATTTGATGCCATAATCCCCAGATGTGCCAGAAGGTGAAGGCAGCGGCGATCGCCACTGGATAGCGCCAAAATTCCCATTGCCAGTAGGCAGGCAGGGGAAAATAAAAACTCACCAGTAGCAGGGTACTCAGGTAAAATTCACCGCCTACACCGCCAAAGTAAAAGAGCAAGCGATAGGTGCGATCTGGCAATATCCAAGTCATGATGAATTGGAGTAGGGCTAGGGCGATCGCCAGCACCATAGGCCAGCGCCGTCCCTCTCGAAACCCAGACCAGGCCAACAGACCTAATAAGGTCAACACCCCGCCATAGACAAAGAAGGATTGATTCAGTCCTGTGTTGGTCCAACCGAAGGGGAGGGGAATGGCATTGTAACCCGCCATCCAAGCGACCGTCGCATGGCCAAACTCATGAATCCAGATATGAATCCCCCGCAACAGAACCGCTGTCAGCGGAAACCCATTCAGGATTAGGGCTAACACCGTAACCACGGGGAAGGTGAGGGCATTGCTGTAACGATTGTTAAAGGACAGCAGATCCAAATCATCGCGGGTCGGTCCTGGTTGGGGCATGGCAAAGGTTTCTTTCCATTTCACCTGCTTGGCGGAGGCTAGACCATAGACGGTGACGTGGGTAATGGGGGCGATGGTGGGGTCCGTTCCCACCATCGTTTCCATTAGCAGGTATATTTGGGCGATCGCCTTAGGCGGATGTTTAATCTGACTCAGGGTTAAGCCAATGTGGAGATGGTGCCCCCGCACCCTAACACGGGGCGTCAGTCCCTGTTGTTGCAGGGCTTGGGTGACGACCTGACTAATGGCGGCGGGGGAGGATGGCTGGCTATCTGGCTCATTCATAGTGCAGCAGGAGTTTAGAGATGAGGCAATTTACCTCCTATCCTACTCAATCCTGCCATGAGGGACTGGCCCCAAAAAATATTGGGATCGGCTGGTTTGCCCAATCCCAATATTTCTTGCCGGAATGGTTAATCGCAATCGGGGAGCGGTTGTGGACTACGCAACCGCATCCACTAGAGCAGCCTGGGGACAAGGATGTATCCTCACTTGGCGATCATCATCCACATCCAGGGTTAGGGTGTCTCCAGGTTGGACCGTGGATGCCAGCAATGCTTCCGCCAAATGGTCTTCCACCAAACGAGCGATCGCCCGACGCAAAGGCCGTGCCCCATAGCTGGGGTCAAAGCCCTCATCAATAATGCGTTGCTTACACTCATCGGTCACTTGCAGCTTAATTTCATGCTCTTCCCAAAGGCGGGCTGTCACCTGCTGAAGTTGCAAGTCCGCAATCTCGGTCACTTCCGACCGGGTT
The DNA here is from genome assembly GCA_035284985.1 of Leptolyngbyaceae cyanobacterium. GTDB lineage: Bacteria > Cyanobacteriota > Cyanobacteriia > CAKZMO01 > CAKZMO01 > JAAHGY01. The sequence goes on along the minus strand of JAYKIC010000664.1, from coordinate 3,497 downwards.
AGCTGTCGGAAAACAATCACATCATCCAAGCGGTTGAGAAATTCAGGGCGGAAGAACTCCTTCAGTCCCTCCGTCACTTGGGTTTGAATCCGCTGATATCGAGCGGTTATATCGTCGCCATCGTTGATTTCAAAACCAAAGCTGAGGCCACCCTTTTCAATGGAACGGGAACCCAGGTTGGAAGTCATAATAATCAGCGTATTTTTGAAGTTGACCGTGCGCCCTTGGGCATCCGTCAACTGACCATCATCCAATAGCTGTAACATCACGTTAAATACGTCAGGATGGGCCTTTTCAATTTCGTCCAGCAAAATTAAGCTATAGGGATTGCGCCGCACCGCTTCCGTCAATTGTCCCCCTTCATCAAACCCCACATATCCGGGCGGGGAACCAATGAGTTTAGAGGTGGATTGAGGCTCCATGTATTCCGACATATCGAGCCGAATCATGGCCTCTTCCGACCCAAATACACTAGCGGCTAAGGCTTTTGCCAGTTCCGTTTTCCCCACCCCGGTGGGACCGCAGAAGATAAAGCTACCGATGGGGCGACTGGGACTGCTTAATCCCACCCGTGCCCGCCGAATGGCTTTGGCAACGGCGGCGATCGCCTCATGTTGTCCCACAACGCGCTCATGCAACTGAGCATCCAGGTGCAATAACATGGCCGATTCCGATTGGGTCAGGCGATTCACCGGGATTCCGGTCCAGGCTGAAACCACTTGAGCAATATCCTCTGGGCCTACCTGACGCTGTTGCCAGCGGCCCTGACCATCGGGATGATCCTGAACACGCATTTGAATTTGCTGCCGCAGTTCTAATTCCTGGTGGTAAAGCTCCCGCGCCGCCTCAAAGTCTTGGGCCATGACCGCACTATTCTTCGCGAGAGTGAGTTGCCGTAAATCGGTTTTCAAATCATGCTTAGTGGCGGTTTGGTATTGGCGGAAGCGCACCCGTGATCCGGCTTCATCAATCAGGTCAATCGCTTTGTCCGGCAAAAACCGATCGGAAATGTAGCGATCGCTCAACTGCACCGCAGCGGTCAGCGCCTCATCGGTAATGGTGAGTTGATGATGCTGTTCATAACGACTGCGAACCCCGTACAGAATAGTCAACGCATCCTCAGCCGATGGTTCTTCTACCATAATGGGCTGGAAGCGCCGCTCTAAGGCCGCATCCCGTTCGATGTACTTGCGATACTCATCCAAGGTCGTGGCCCCCAGACATTGAAGTTCGCCACGGGCAAGGGCAGGTTTGAGCATATTGGCCGCATCGCTGCCACTGCCCATAGCTCCAGCTCCCATCAGGGTATGCAGCTCATCAATCATCAAAATAATGTTGCCAGCGGATTTTACTTCCGCCACGAGCTGCTGAAGCCGTTCCTCAAATTCACCCCGCAGTTTGGTCCCAGAAACGAGGGCACTAATGTCTAGGCTGTAGACTTGCCTATCTAAGAGGGCTTCCGGTACATCTTGGTTAACAATGCGCTGGGCCAACCCCTCTGCGATCGCCGTTTTACCGACCCCTGGTTCGCCCAACAGGACAGGATTATTCTTGCGCCGCCGTCCGAGGATCTGGACGACGCGGGCGATTTCGGTGTCCCGTCCCACAATCGGGTCAATTTTTCCCTGGGCCGCTAAATTAGTCAAATTCGTGGCAAATTCATCCAATATCTTGTACTGGGAACGGGATTGACGGCGATCGCTAGGATCATTTCCGTCACGGCGATTGCCCTGGGCGCGTCCCACCCCCACAACCGCATCTTCCCCTAGCCGATCCAGCAGGGCTGTACGGAGCTGATCTAGGTCCGCCCCTAGGGTTTGCATCACGTTACAAGCCACACTTTTGGGATCACGGAGAATCGCCAGCAATAAGTGTTCCGGTCCCACACTGTCTTGGAAGAGTTGACGGGATTCCTTCACCGCCTGCTGTAACAATTGCTTCGTTTTCGGGGTGAAGGGAATCTCAATGGGAACGTCCGCCTCTCCCTTGCCTAACATGGCTTCCACTTCCACCTGAACCGCATGTAGGGTCACACCCCCCGCCTCCAGTACCGTGCGGGCTAAAGTATTGTCCTGAGTTAGTAGCCCCATTAAAATTAGCTCTGAGCCAACATAACGCTGTTTCAGCATTCGGGCTGACGTTTGGGCAGCCATGATGGTGGCGATCGCCTGTTGATTGAAACGCTCGAACATCGTGAGCCTCCCCTTTGTGCAGTGTTGTGAACCTGGGCTGTATCCACATCATGCAAGACTGCGGTCAACCCAGCATGGAATAGTAGTCCAGTTTTTCTAATGGCTTGATCCATCGATCCACTACAAGAGTGGGAGCGATCGCCAACTCCATTAGGGAAACCTGGCATGAAGATTTATAAATTTTTTCAACACTAATACTGTACTAAATATCGGATTCTTAACACTAGGGAGGATAACCGTATAAACGAACCACTGTGGCGCAATTCCTTGTGCAGTCAGGGTTTGGTGAGGATCAGTTTTCCCAGTGAAAATGATAATACAATCTATAGGCTCACCCTAATATCCCCCCATGCCCTCGCCCGTTTCGCCAAGGTTCATGGCCATCAAAGCGGTTTTGACCGCTGTTGGGCTATAGCCCAACGCTCTGGCCCGATGGCTATCCATGGTTAAATCAGCCGCCCGTGCTGCCGCCATGGGCACATCCGCTTGACGGCAGGCGGTGAGGCGAGATTCATCCCATCCCATTACCGTGGCCAGAATCTGACCAAATTCGTAACGGGAAAGCCGTTCGGCCCCGCCTAAATGGAGACAACCCGTTGTCTTTCCCAAGGCTAGGAGGATGCCCTGGGCAGCATCAGCGCCACTCAACGGGGTGCGAAATTCGTCGGTGAATAATTTCAACGGTTCGCCCTTGGCCAAGCGTTGGAGAAAGCCTTGCAAAAAGCTGGGGGCGGTGGGGGCTACGCCAAACATCAGGGGCATCCGGCAAATGAGGGCGGTGGGATGGCGCTGCAACACTCCCTGTTCTGCGGCTACTTTTTGCTCCCCATACTGATTAATGGGGGAAACGGGATCGGTTTCACGGTAGGGCGCTTGGGTGCCATCAAACACTTGGTTGGTGGAAATAAAGCTAAAGGGAATGGCGCGATCGCTACACCATGCTGCTAAATTCAAGGTGGCTTCAACGTTAATGCGGTGGGCCAGTTCCGGTTCCAATTCACATTGGTTGGGACGGGCTTGGGCGGCGGCGTGGATCACCGCGTCAGGCTGGATAGGGGCGATCGCCTCTTGCAATGCGGCAAAATCCGTCAGGTCCACCCGATGCAGTCTGATTCCCGCCATTGTGACCAAATGCCGATGGTAGGTGCCCTGTACCGTCCAACCCTGGGCACGGGCCGCTTGACACAGGGACCATCCCAGAAATCCACTGGCTCCCGTAATCAGTATTTTTTTGCTCATTGGCGACTCATTAAAAAGACGGTGTGGGGATTACGGTAGGCATTTTTAGCATTTTTAGCGAAAGCT
>JAYKIC010000663.1:0-4661 GCA_035284985.1 Leptolyngbyaceae cyanobacterium | reverse complement strand
TCACCCCAACCCCTCTCCCAGAGCGGGAGAGGGGCTTTCGACCCAAGAACCTGGTTTGAAGTCCCTTCTCCCCTTTTGGGAGAAGGGATTTAGGGAAGAGGGGCAAAGTTTTGTCAGTCAATCAGGGCGTAAGTACTGCCTTAATGCCAACTAGGACCAACACGGATTGAACGAGAATCCAAAAAGCCAAGCCGCCAACCTGAAAGTATTCTTAATTTCCTTTTAGAGTACCCTAGATATGGGGTAAGATGCGCTAAATTGCCAAAAGTTCCACTACAGTAGGAAGCGTATGTTAGCCGTTGACCCAACGTACAAACCGCTTTATAAGCCCAACCAGTTAATTTGCGGCAGTGGGCATACGGTTGTGGTGACGGGGTGGACGGTGAAGCAGGCGATCGCCAACCAACTTGAAGCGGATGAATATGCCGCCATTGGTCAACTCTACAGTCCAACACGGGGCATTAGTTTTTTGGTTCGCAATCTGCTGGCTAATCCCCACGCTCGATTTTTAGTCGTTTTCAATATCACGAAAGAAGATAGAAATGCTGGAGGAAGTCAATGTTTGCTGGACTTTTTTCACCATGGATTTGATGCCGGGATTAGCGATACGGGTAAGCCTTGTTGGGTAATTCGTTCCCCTATTACTGGATATATTAGTGGTGAAATTGATCAAGAAGCTTTGGAACTGTTGCGAAAGTCTATCACCGTTCTACAGGCCGATTCCCTCAAAGATGGCATTCGTTTAATTAAAGAATGTGGGAGAAATATTACCGAACCCTGGGGTTTTCCCTTAACTTTTCCATTACAACAAAACAATCCCACCATTCTGCCTGGTCCCCGCTACGGTCATCGGATCGAAGGAAAAACAATTGCCGAAACTTGGGTCAAAATTATTCATCGCATTAAAACCACGGGCACCATTCGGCCTACGGGATATGACGGTCAGTGGCAAGAATTAATCGACCTCGTGGCAGTTGTAACGGACGAACCCCCTAGTTTCTATTTCCCTGAACCCAATTATTTGCCCGTCAGTCGGGAATTTGTTGACGAATATTTATCCCAAGTTCTGGATGATGCCCCCAAGCGGGAAGGGGTGAAATATACCTATGGACAACGGTTGCGATCGTGGTTTGGTCAGGATCAAATTGAGCAAGTGATTAATAAGCTAATCCATGAAATTGATGCAGCCAGTGCGGTCATGAGTCTGTGGGATGTGGCGGATCACGAGAAAGGGGGAAGCCCCTGCTTAAACCACATTTGGGTGCGGGTGGTGAATAATGAAATTTCCCTCACCGCCACCCTACGCAGTAACGATATGTTCGCAGCTTGGGTGGCCAACGCGATGGGGTTACGGGCACTTCAGCAACATATTCGCGATGAGATTTGTCAGCGTTCTGATTATGAATTGAGCATGGGACCGTTGATTACGGTGAGTCAAAGTGCCCATATTTATGATGATACCTGGGAGAATTGCGATCGCCTCATTGCAGACCAATACCAAACCATTTGTCAGCAGCGTGACTATTACGATCCATCCGGTAATTTTTTGATTGAAATTGAGGATGAAGAAATTGTCGTAACCCATACAACTCCAGGAAGTGGGGAAGTCGTAACCCAATATCGAGGCAAAAATCCGCTCAAATTAATCCAAAAGATTTGTGCGGCAACTCCTGTCATTCAGCCTGACCATGCTGGCTATTTGGGGATTGAAATACACAAGGCATTTCAATCATTAAAAGAGGGCAACCCTTACATTCAGGATCAGGGATAATGAGCGGAATTAGGAGTCGGCCAAGTTGGGACGAATACTTTTTAATTTTGGCCAAATTAGCCGCCATTCGTTCCACTTGCATCGCTCGTCAAGTAGGAGCCGTCATCGTTAAAGATCGCCAAGTTTTAGCGACAGGTTATAACGGTCCTCCCTCCGGGTTAGCTCACTGCACCGATCAAGGTTACTGTTATCCAGATTTGGCTGATTGTGAACAAAGTGATGCCAAACCGTCCCGTGCGATTCATGCAGAGGCAAATGCGATCGCCCAAGCTGCCCGTCACGGCATCCCTACCGAAAACGCCAGTATTTACGTCACCTTAGAACCCTGTTTATCTTGTCTAAAGTTAATTATTTCAGCGGGAATTTCTCAGGTTTATTATGAAACGAGTTTTCGCAAAACAGAAAATCAGCCATTACGAGATGATTTTATCGCCCAAGGATTAGTGACGCTGAAGCAGATTGCACTGTCCCCAGAGAGTGCGGCCATGTCAGCCTCCATTTTTCTCGAAGCTCTGCCTGCATCAAACGAATCAAACTAGCCTAATCTTTCGGCCAACAGCCCTACGGGTGGCCCTCGTGATCGGGTCCATTCTATTCATAGTGAATCATGGTAATGCGTTGCTGAACGGCAAAATGAGCCGCGATCGCTGGATCTCCAGTTTTATCACCTACCTGGTGCCGTATACCGTGAGTATCCATGGTCAGTTTTCAGCTCACTCACAGCAAAGCGGTGAATTGGAAGCCTGACCTCAAATCAGGGAACAAGCTTGCCCATCCATCTCCTTCAAGGTAATGCCCCCATAACCCTAGATGGTGTCAATCCGGCAAAACCTTGCCACTGGCACAGCTTCACCCCAAGCCATAAAGTATTCATGCTATACCCATGGCTGATGAGGTGGAAAGAGGAATTTAGCCCATGATGCAGAGGTTCAGACAAACATCCCTAGGGCCGAAGCCAGGGAAATTGCAATGGCAGGGGATAGGATTGACCGGAATCGCGGGGGCGATCGCCCTCTCCCTATTACCGATCACGGGCCAGGGGTTGCCGAGTCTAGCCGTCATCGCCGCAACGGATGACGCAACCAGGGCCACGGTGATGACAACCGATGAAGTCCCGGAAATGGCCCAACTCCCCGATATTCTGTTCGATATCATTCCCCCTGAAATTATTCCCGATAGCGAGTTTATTACCCAAATCAGTGAGCTGGTGGGGACAGTGAGCGATCGCCAAGGCCAATATGCCGTCCTCACTGCCGGGGTTTTGGCCAACCCCGATCCCAATATTTCCCGCTGGTTAACGGCTTTGGAATTGTCGCCGTTTCAGGACGTGGAAATCAACGGTTTAGAATTGGGAACCTTTGCCCAACAACTTGCGGCTACGGTGGAGCAACGGGATGCAACGATGGTGGCGATCGCCCGTCAAGCCGAACAAGAGGCGATGGCCTACGCGGCGGTCAACTATGAAAACTTACCGGACCTGCGCCAAGCCGGACCTTTGGCGGTACAAATGCAAACCTTGTCCGTCCGGGATATGGATCAGGATACCGCCGAGAACACCGACACCACCGAGGAAAATGCCGTAACGGTGGATGCCTATTTCCCAGAAGCCTTGATGATGGGGGGATTGACCGGAATCGCCCCCGATCCCGCCCCCGTCATTTTGATCTCCCACGGCGTTGGGGGCAAAGGGCAACATTTTGCCGACTTAGCCCAGCACTTAGCCTCCTACGGCTTTGTGGTGGTAGTGCCCGATCACGAAAGCTTAGCCAGAAATGGAGAAGAACCTCCCACATCATCCCTGGATAGTTTGCGAGATCAGTTTTTTGGTGTCATGAATCCAGTGGAATTAGTGAAGCGTCCCCTTACCCTCTCCGCTATTTTAGATGAGATGGAGCGCCTCAACGAATCCCACCCGATGATCCAAGGACGGTTAGACCTAGAAAATGTAGGGGTCATTGGTCACTCATTGGGAGGCTACACCGGGTTGGCAATGGTGACAGGGGAGATCAATCGTCGCCAACTCAAACGCACCTGCAACAATGATGAAAGGCTCTCCCTCAATCTTTCCCTATTGTTGCAATGTCAGGCGAGGGCGCTACCCAGTCGGCTCCCATCTTTGTACGACGATCGCATTAAAGCAGTGATGGCGATTAATCCGGTAGGCAGTACCATTCTGGGAGAAAGCCAGATTGAGGATATCGAGGTGCCTGTGATGGTGGTGGCGGGTAGTCATGATGCGATCGCCCCCATCCTATCGGAACAACTGCCCCTGTTCTCTTGGTTAAAACAGGACAAATACCTCGTGACCTTGGTTCCAGGTGGCCATGCTGCCATGAATGCCATGGGTACTAATACTGCCCCCATCGATGGCAACCGCCCCACCCACTCCGACATCGTGAACCAAATTATCACAGGTCCACTCGATCCCCAAGGGGGCCAGATTGCTAAAGCCTTAAGCGTCGCGTTCATGGCGACCCATCTCTCCTACCCCGTGGCAGATAGTACGCCGACAGAAGCCTACCTCAACGCGGCCTACGGTCAGTTTCTCTCTGAGGGACCGTTTGATCTCCATTTGATTACAGACTGGGAGGAGTGATATCAGCAGACATGGACGGCGTTGGGTCGCACGATATTTTAACGCTAAATAATAATGTTAACGCTAGCAAGCGTAGCTATGTATTCTTGCCGTGGAAAGGGAGGATCTACACTTACTACCTTCTAGAAAGCCAGCGTTTTTTCCATTGACTGGTGGACTCTAGAGTAGACTCAGCCTGTTCCTGCTGTCGTCGTTGGATGAGAGCCGCCATTGAATCACACAATGACGGATCACGGTAGGGAATAGCGGCACGGGTGTGTAAATGCTCCTGTTCCTGTCGAGAAAGGGGCGGTA
>JAYKIC010000662.1:0-3146 GCA_035284985.1 Leptolyngbyaceae cyanobacterium | reverse complement strand
GCATCAGCGGCGACGATACTTTGGGGGTAGCCCCATGGGAAAATAGCTCAGTGCCAGGGTCTAATTGAGGGAGTAGGGAGTTGGTCTTCTAACGAAGGTTGGCTCCCTATTCCTTTTGGGCTTTGCTACTCATAGTGGCAAAAAATCCTCAAAACTGAGTAGCGGGGACGAGGCTAAGATCATGACTCCTCCTCTGATGATGGCAGAGCAACCAGCGGTTCGAGAGTGGCGATCGCCGTTGCAGCATCATACCCTTGCAATTGTTGTTGTAAACGCTGTAATTCGTCGGATGATAGGGTCAGGTTTATGGGACTAATCCAGGAAAAATCGTTAATTGAAGACCACACTACAACGGTAGACTAATACTGGCCTAATTCCTCAGAAGATCGCAATGGAAGACCTACAACTTTTAATTGACTTACATCAGGGCACAATCCATCAAGGACCAGGCAGTGAGGCAACTACCCTGAAAGCATTTGGGTTAACGGGCCTTGATCCAAATGCTCATCTAACGATCGGGGATTTTGGCTGTGGTACTGGATCGGCAGCGATCGCCCTCGCCCATCACCTCCCCAACGCCACGATTCAATCCGTGGATCTATGTACCGAGTTTATCGATGTGTTGCAACAACAAATTCAAAAGCATCAGCTTACGGATCGCCTCTTCACGTTCACCGACTCCATTGACAATTTACCCTTTACCGAAGAGAGTTTTGACCTGATTTGGTCCGAGGGCGCAATTTATAATATTGGCTTTGAAGCTGGACTGAAATATTGGCGGCGATTTTTGCGCGATCGCGGCCTTATTGCCGTATCCGAAATCACCTGGCTCACGGCCACCCGTCCCACAGCAATCGACGAATATTGGCAGAACGAATACCCCGAAATTGACACTGCCGCCAACAAATTGAGCGTAATCCAACGTCAGGGATTTTCCCCCATCGCCTTCTTTGTTCTGTCCCCCGATTGCTGGCTAGAGCATTACTACGAACCCCTAGAACAAGGGTTTTCAGAGTTTTTGGAACGCCATGATCACAGCGACCAAGCCCAAACTCTCCTCGCTAACCAGCAACAAGAAATTGCCCTGTACCGGACTTATCAGGCATATTTTAGCTATGGATTTTACATTGCCCAGAAGATGTGATTTAGACAGCATCTCTCCATTGCAAGCTTGAGCCATACTGAACAAGGATATTGATCTGAACTAAGCCACCAACGACAGAGTAGGTTTATCCATTGGAGTCCATCAAACCATGACGCAAAAGAACGAAATTCCCCTGCTCATCGCGGCTCTCTCCCTTGCCACAGGAATTGTAGGCGTAGGCGGATGGTGGCTATTCAATCAATTTTCCGGATCAGGGAGCAACCCTTTATCCGGCCTGAGTTCCGGCAGTTGGTCTGGCAATGCCTCCAATTCCACCGCTAACCCCATAGCAAATATTGATTCCGCTGCCACCTTCGCCGATGTGACGGATGTGCCCGCAGGATTGTTTAGCTATGGCGGTAGCACCACCTGGGCACCGATTCGGGGCAACATTGATCCCCTAATTACCCAAGCCCACCCCGCTTTTAGATTGCGCTACACCAGTCCTCCTACGGGGGCACCAGGGTCAGCCACCGGGGTTCAAATGTTGTTGGATAACCAGTTGGCTTTTGCCCAGTCGTCCCGATCGCTCCAGCCCGATGAAATTGCCGCTGCCCAACAAAAGGGATTTAGTTTAGTGGAAATTCCGGTGGCGTTGGAAGCCGTGGCGATCGCCGTCAACCCCGATTTAACCGTAGACGGCATCACCATTGACCAACTCAAAGACATTTACACCGGGCAGTTGACCAACTGGAGCCAAGTGGGTGGTCCCAACCTGCCCATCATCCCCTACAGCCGCAGAGTGGAGGAAGGCGGCACCGTAGAATTCTTTGTCGATACTGTGTTAGGTGGCATAGCACTAGGCGCTAATGTGCAATACTTATCTACCACAACCGAAGCTTTACGCGCCCTCGACAGCACCCCCGGCGGCATTTATTACGCCTCAGCCCCAGAAGTCATTGACCAATGTTCTGCCAAACCCATCGCCATTGGGATTAAACCCAGTCAATTGGTGCCCCTGCATCAATTACCGTTGGTCCCTCAATCCCAGTGTCCCAATTCTCGCAACCAAATCAATCCAGCAGTCATCCTAGATAGTTCGTATCCCATTACCCGGCGACTCCTTGTCATTGTCAAAGAAGATGGCCAAACGGATCAATCCGCAGGTCAAGCCTATGCCAACTTTATCCTTAGCCAACAAGGTCAGCAACTGCTAGAACAGTCAGGTTTTGTGCGGATTCGCTAGCGTCAGTAGATATAGTTAGGTACAATTTACAAAATTTAATTTCCATTGACCATCAGTTAATAACTGTTGGTTTCAAATCGTTATTAGTATAAATTTACTGTAAATGAGAAGTAATAATCTTAGACCACTTCAGTATTTTTTGAGAAGAAACAGATTTCTTAAATTCCTTAAGCGAATTAAGCCCGTTCGTCAATTTTTCGATCTCTTTGAACTATACTGGTTTGGATCAGAATGGCTCAAAGCATGGAGCCTTTTTGTCTTAATCTGCATACTACTTTTCCTTTTTACCCAAGGAAAAGTTCAGCTCAATGCCCAGCAAGGGGAATGGTTTTCAGCCCTAGGCAGTCAAGACAGTCAGCGGTTTTGGCGAGCTATTGTGCTAGGGCTAACAGGCATTGTCATCGTTGGATTTATAGAAGTGGGCTACTGCTATGCTAGAGAAACTCTAGCCCTCCAATGGCGACAATGGTTGACCCATCATTTTCTCAGACAATATTTTAGTAATCGAGCTTTTTACAACCTGAGTTATTTTAATCCTGATATTGACAATCCAGACCAGCGAATTGCGGAAGATATTGCCATTTTTTGCCAACGGACGTTCCAATTTTTCCTCACGATTGCTGATTCGGTTATCGTTGTGATTTCATTTGGACTGGTACTCGGTTCTATTTCAACTAACTTAGTGTTGGCCTTAGCCGTATACACATTTCTGGTCTACTTCCTAACTTTTGTTTTCTTTGGTGGTCCAATGAAAACGCTGAACTTTGAAAAGTTAAAACGGGAAGCCGACTTTCGCTTTGGCTTGGTCCGCATTCG
>JAYKIC010000661.1:0-4270 GCA_035284985.1 Leptolyngbyaceae cyanobacterium | reverse complement strand
CACGAGAACGGATTACCGGCGCTGCAAGGGTTACCCCTGACGGTGCATGGGGGGGAAATTGTGGGGATTGCGGGGGTGTCGGGCAACGGCCAGCGGGAATTGGTGGAAGTGTTGGCGGGGCAGCGATCGCCCACTTCCGGCCACCTCACCGTCAACGGTGAACCCTACACCGCCACCCGCGCCGAAATGTTTCGCCACCAAGTTTACGCCCTGCCGGAAGAACCGCTGCGGAATGCCTGTGTCCCCACCATGAGCGTGGCGGAAAATATGGCCCTCCGCACCTTTGATCGTCCCCCCCAAGCCCAGTGGGGCTGGTTGTTGATCCTTAAAGCCATCCGCGAAATGGCTGAAGGACTGATCCAATCCTTTTCCGTTAAGACTCCTTCTTCGGCTACCCCCATCAGTTCCCTTTCGGGGGGCAACGTGCAGCGAGCGGTGCTGGCCCGTGAACTGTCCTCCGAATCCGTTAAGCTGCTGATTGCCGCTAACCCTTGTTTTGGCCTCGACTTTGCCGCTGTGGATTTTATTCACAAGGCGATTGTGGAGGCCCGGAACCGAGGTGTGGCGGTGTTGCTGGTGAGTGAAGATTTAGATGAATTGTTGGCCCTGAGCGATCGCATTATCGTGATCAGCGATGGTCAGTTTACCTACGAAAGCGAGATTGCCAATGCAGACCTCCGTACCATCGGCCAACGCATGGCCGGACACTGATAACCTAAAACCTTTGGTTTTCCCTGATCTTTTGAATCTGGTGCAAACGCCAGATGAATTAGCGTGGCAACCCTTTCGTCCCGGTGTGGAGATGTATCGGCTCTACGGCAGTGGCGATTCCGGTCCCAGTGCGGCCCTGTTGCGCTACCAACCGGGGGCACAGGTGCCCCACCACTCCCACACGGGCTATGAGCATATCATTGTATTGGCGGGGGGACAGCGCGATCGCCACGGCTCTTACCCAGCGGGAACGGTGGTGATCAATGCGCCGGGATCGGGTCATGCGGTGGCTAGTGAGGAGGGTTGTATCGTGTTGATTATTTGGGAAAAGCCTGTGGTGATTGATGAATTGTGATGGCTTAATGCTTGGTTGGCGGCGATCGCCTCAAAAAATCTCATCCAGTTGCAGGGTGAAACCCGGTAAGGTCTCGCCACAATCCACCGATGAAGGCGCAGTCAAACATTTCGGCTCTCGCTCTGGACCATAGACCTCGACCACCAGACGTTGTGGATCAAGCAATAATCCTAGTTTGGCTCCATTGTCCTGGTATTCCCTCATTTTGGCCTGAAGGGTCGGTAGGGCATCCGAGGGAGAGCGCAATTCCACCACGAAATCAGGACGCAGTGGCAAAAATCGCTCCTGTTGTTCTGGAGTGAGGGCATTCCATTGAGCTAGGGACACCCAGGCGGCATCGGGGGAGCGATCGCCGCCCTTAGGCCAAAACTGCTCGTCAGTTAGCCTTAACGATAGGTTGAGGGGAGAGGGAAGAGAAAGCATAACAACAATGGTGGCTGGGTTTCTTTCACTATAGCGATAAATGATGATGCGGTGAGAGGGGCGATCCGTGCTAACGCCAACCCCTTCCTCCCCTCCAAAATCCCAAATCCAAAATGGCGCGTATAGCCCAAGGGGCATAGCAGAAAGGCGTAGCCTTCCCAGAGGGAAATCGCTTGCTCTTTAGATTGGCGCTAGAATGTGCAGAAGTCCAACACACTTTCTCAAACAAGCAATATGTCTTTGTCTGAACTCATCCCACGTATCGAAGAACTTTCTGCCTCCGATAAGCTTTTACTGCTCCATGCTCTTGTCACACAGTTACTAGAAGATAACGGATTGGTGGCGCTGAATGCCCAATCCGTAGGAGTTTCCCAAGGTTTGCATGATTCATTTGATGCCGCCGCTGTTCTTGCCCAAGCCCTGAAGCAAGAAGCAGTTAAGGTTGAAGAGACTGTGGTGACACATGGTTGAGAAAGTGAAGTTTCCCTTCACAGAGATTGATCCAACTCTGGGGGCATTGAGTACGCCTTTTGCTTCTGTCGATATGGCATTGGCCTGGACCCAAGATCGTAATGCACCGTTGATCCTCGGTCATATGAATTTTTTCTTGGAGTTTGATGTCTGTTTTTATCGTTCTGAGCTAATGTTTGAAGTTGGTCTCAAAAGGAAGTGAAAGAGCGATCGCCCCCTCACTCTCCCAAAATCCCAAATCTAAAATGGGTTGGCACAACGCCACTCCGCAAAGAGTATCGCCCCATCCCCAGAGGTTACTTCTGTTCAAGCAGAAATTCGAGATTTTGGGCACTATGCAGCACTCGAATAATCTCGACTATATCGGCATGAATTTGATAAAAAATGAGGTATCGCCTGAACCCTTTAATGGCATATTGCCGGATGTTTGCAAGTGCAGGGGTGCTAAAACCGCTCAAACGTCCAATTTCGGGGAACTTAGCAATCTGTTGAAATGTTTCTTCTGCCGCATAGAGGAAGCGATCGCCTGCATCAAGATTATCAACGCTAATGTAGGTGGCATGGTCAATCAAGTCTTGGATAACAATTGGGCGCTTTATCAGACTAACCATGTTGACTGCGATCTTGCTGATTCTGGCGGACGGCTGTGCGAATATCATCCCAATCAGCCGTGGTCATCGGCGTTGCGTTCCCAGAGGCCAGTCCTTCGAGGATCAGCGGTTCAAGATGCTCTTTTCGGGCCTTATCTTGCTGAATGAGGGCTTGGATGTAATCATCAGCCGTGGGGTAAGCGCCTTCTGCCACCTGTTCCTGAATGTATGCGGTTAGGGCGTTGGGTAGAGAAACTGTTAGCGGTGCCATAGGCTTTTGGAGGGAAGATTTACACCATCTATTTTATCGATTATTGCAGCTCGATGCTGTTACAACTCCAAACTTAATCCCCTGAGCTGAATCAGCGCGATCGCCCCCTTCCCTTCCAAAACCCAAAATCTAAAATGCGATGGTGCAACGCCAACCACCCAGAAACATCGTAGAGTTCGCCTAACAGATAGGTCGTATGACTTCTGAAGCTGAAAGGGTAGAGATATTTTTGTGCAGTGAAAATTCTCTGAGCGATATTAAATAGAGTTGTGGTTTCAGTGATTTCTAGGGGAATACTAATTTCGTTAACCCTCACGACTAAGCGATCGCTTAGCAATATCCTCAAATGGTAGCAGTAGCATCTCCACAACGCTGTGAAACGTTAGACACGATAGACTACGGTTTTCTTTTACTGGCACATACCATCTGTGCTGACCAACAAATCCATATCCAAGAGGCACGGGCACTGCGGGATTTGGCGACCCAGGCCCATATCAATCCAGCAACTCTTCAGGAAATGGAAAAAATCCTGGGGCAAGATGAGAGCCGTATCAATCTGGAAGTGGCCAGTCAACGTGTTCCGGTAGAACAGCGAAGCGAGGTGTTGATGCAGGTGTTGGCGATCGCCTACGTTGATGGTTATTTTTCCCCTCCTGAACGAGAACTTGTTAATCAGCTTGCTCAGTTTTGGGGTATTCACCAACATGAAATTGAGCAAATGTTGGAAGGTGCCCAGGGTTTTGGTCGGCAGCAGCGTGGAGCAGATGATTCCGATGATGAGGACGATGGACTATCCATTGGAGCTTGGTTGCTGAAGGGCGCAGAATCAGTGTTATCGCGTTCTCTTGTATCCAAGTTGGCTGACCTGACTCCAGACCCGATTGAACAGCGGATCGAGCGGCTGCAACGGGAAATCTTGTTATCCGGCCCTGGCTACGATGAAGCAATTCAGCAGTGTGCCAAAATTGCTGGCGAAGATTATAAGTATGCGAAGCAATCACTACACTTCACGTACACAGCCCTAAAAACATTGGGTCACGATCTTCAACAAAGTATTCACAGCATTAAACAGAAGACTGCTGGGCAGGGACAACGTCAAACGGCTAAAGAAGTCGCTGTTCAGCTTGAGCAGACGCGGCAAAAGCTGTTAGCGGAAGTGCTGCACGAGTTGGAATCTGTGCGGGAGTCGCTCCGAGCCAAGCAACGGGCACTCAATTCTTTCACCATTGCTTTTATGGGTCGCACCAAAGCCGGGAAAAGTACCCTCCATGCCGTGATCACAAGGGAAGGTTGGGATGCCATTGGCGTGGGCAAACAACGGACAACCCGTTACAACCGAGTGTATGAGTGGAGAAATATCCGCATTATTGATACGCCAGGAATTGGAGCACCGGGAGGTAAAACGGATGAAGAAGTTGCTCGGAGTGTTATTGAAGAAGCCGATGTGAT
>JAYKIC010000660.1:0-3849 GCA_035284985.1 Leptolyngbyaceae cyanobacterium | reverse complement strand
CACAATCCCGGAAACACCTGACTGCGGATAATGCCCTGCTCATCAGCCTCCATTGAGACATATTCGTCGGCATCTAGTCGAAACCAATCCAGTTGGATCTCCAGGGTGCGCCGAACAATGCACACCGCTCCAAGTTTCGTTCACACGAACCCCGGTGGCTAAATCCGGATGTTTACTTTAGAACCTGCCGTCACCGTTCCAAATTCCGCAACCACCGCAGGTACCTGCGGCCGCACAGGTGAACCAACGTCCCTACCAAATCGGGATCAGTTTCCAAAAATTGCTCTAAGGCACAACCCTCAAGGCGATCGCCCAACACCACTCCGATAGAAAGATCGCCCTCTCTTTCCTTATTGAATTGAGTCCTGATTGAATTGAGTGATCCTTTGAGGGGAGCGATCGCCCTCCAGTCCAGCCACTCAATGTTCAAAAATAATTTGGTACCTACCAATCATAAATATTATCTTTCACCGCTTCATAATTTGAGTTGAGTTGTGGTTCTAGCAATAGAATGGCAGCGATGCGACGAGCCATGTTAGTGACTTCGCGAACTTCTTCAACGTTCAACGGGCGATCGAGTAAGGATTCTTCGCGATAGCTAAGCCACTTTTTGATGACTTGATAGCCGCCGATGGTGTAGTCCCAAACGCGAGTGGGAATATTTTGCCAGTAAGCGATGTCGTTGAGGTAAATGTCATGGGTTTCGGAGCCGAGTAAGTCTTGGTAGGGTGGGCACTGCCCACCATCGGTTGAGGTGGTGCTTGTGGTGGGCGATGCCCTCCCTACGGTTTCGTTAGGGGTGTAAGGGCGATCGGTCATTTTGCCTTTTCCGGGCATGGTGACACCTTTGGCTCCAGCATAGCCCCAGTTGGCGTTGAGGGCGAGGTCGGTATCGGGGTTGAGTTGTCCGCCACCGACGCGGGTAATGGTGGCAATGGTTTTGAGTTCGTCGCGGAGTTTGCCGGAGGTGACGCTAGGGACAGGGGTTTCGGTGTCGAGGAGGGCGGCGATTTGTTTACCGAGGTTAGCGGAGTGGATGAGGAGTTCTTGGGCCTTCGGCAACGGAATACGAGGCCAGTCTTGCCTTACACCGTCTGCATTTTCGTTCAAATAATCAGGGGTGTAGCCGATCGCCAACGTGTGCATCCAGATCAGCAGCGCTGTTTCGGTATCAGTGTCGGGATTGGGTAAACCCAGATCTGCAAGATACTGACGCACCGATGGAGACAAGTTGGCAAAGGGCTGATCTACATCTGGACGTTCGCCCAACATATCCAGCAGATTTAACTGATCTTTAGGTTGCAACCGCGCCCCGTTCATCAATTGTAGTGGGAAATAGTAGGCATGTCCTCGCAAAAAGTCATTATCACCCAGCAGTTGAGTATAGAAAAAAGGACACCCTTCGGGGCTAGCAACCCCAGCCGGACGGGTCATCAAGAACGAATTTCCTGACCAACATTGTTTCCAAAGAGTTGGACGAGAACGATTCCAAACCCCACTGACTGAAGAGTAATATCCCCAACGGACATCGAATGGGCGTAGGGCATAGCGAACTAAATGAGAAGGGTTGAACGTTCCTTCTAAAAGAGCTTTACGCCTTACTGTTTTGGGCTTAAATCCGGATTTAGGCTCAACAAGCCCATAGTCTAGTGCAACGTAATCTTCCCAACTGAGATGGGGATTTAAATACGCAGACATCCGTTCTTGCAAGACATCTTGCTCCATATCCATCAAAGCTCCGCCCCGCTTTTCCATTAGGCCATTAATAGGAGCGATCGCACAGAATTCTGTCGGTTTGGGCCATTCTAAGTAATGAGACGCTACATCATAAGGCCAAAAGGAAAAATAATTATGTCGTTGAGGTTTAGCCAATTCGTAATGTTGATCAAACTCCACTGTTTGTAGTGAGTTCAACAAGGTTTGCTTACGTTCAGCAGCTCTAGCATCGTGAATATCATTACGGAAACGAACTTGCTTTGTAGCCTCTTCATTGCCTGATTTAACCCAAAGAGAAATTGAAATTCCCTGCTTGATACCAGGGGAAAATCCTGGGATAGCGAAGATGGTTTCGCTAGTTCTACCATCCGGGGCATATTCGGTGATGTTGCGATCGCCATGCATATTCTCGATCCAAAAGCGATCAAAAGAATTGAGAAGGTTTTGTCGAAGTACAACGAATGACTTATCCCGAAGCCATGAATAGTTAGATATATAGCAAACAACTCCCTGTCCAGGAGGATGATCCGCAATGCTTCTTTCTGCTAGACGAAAGAAGCGAGTATATAAATCATCTAAATTAAATTTCTTGATTCCCCATTCTTCAATCAATCCTTCCTTATATGGAGCTACTAATCCTTCCTCTTCTGCCGGACTGATCCCTGCATAAGCGTTATAGGGGGGATTCCCCAAGACAACTAAAATGGGTTTGCCCTGTTTGACTGCTTCAGCCGCGTCTCTTTCCTCATGCAGTTCTGGGAAAGAGATGCGTAACTGGCGAAATTTTTCTTTGGCAACATCGTCGGGCGGTTCCCAACCCGTCAGTGCATTTGTTAAGTAAACCCCCACCCTTTCCTGATCATCCACCAGCGGCACACCCAAGTTTTGCAGCAACAACCCCAACTGCAAATGGGCCACCACAAACGGAGCCGTGAGAATCTCAAAGCCAAACACCCGATCCATTGCCGCTTTCTTTAGATCCGAGCCACCCAGCGCATCGGCTCCATTCGCCTTCTGTGTTTCATCAATCTTTCGCAGCACCTCCACCAAATACGCCCCGGTCCCACAACACGGGTCAAGAATATAGACATTCGGATCAGCTAACCCATCCGCAATGTCTAGCTCCTCTCGCAACACCGTATCTACCCGCGCCACCATATATTGCACAATCTCTGGTGGCGTGTACCAAACCCCCAAATCCTTGCGAAGCTTTGGGTCAAAGGCTTGCAGAAACGGTTCGTAGAAATATTGAACCGCTTGTCCTTCTTCAAACTTCGAGAAAAAAGCGTCCCGATCCACTCGATTCAAGGTATCCCCAGCCCAATCCAGTACTTCCACTAAGTCCAATCGTCCCAGATTCATCGGTGTCGCCACTTTGGAAAACAACGCCTGAATCATGGGTACATGCATATACCAAACCGCTTCGCGCCAGCGAAAGTGCCCCTGTCCACTCTGGCGATGCCACAAGACCCAGGCCGAAAAAATGCCATAAAACAGGGTTTGAATCAGCGTTGACTTGAAAAAGCGATCGCCCTTCATCCCCTCAAACCCAACACCCAATGCATCTTCCAACGCTTCTCGGATCTGCACCAGATTTGACAAATCCGTTTTCTCAATTCGAGCCTTAGCATCCCTAGCATAGGAAGCCAGAAACCACGCCAAATCTTGTGGAGAGGCGATCGCGGCTTGCTGAAGCATCACCCGCTTTAGATATTCCGTGAATTGTTCCTCATGCTCTTCCGCAAACTTACGGGGGGTTCGTACCTTTTGCCAAAAATCCTTTTCATTGTCAGCTAGGCGATAGGTTTCCAGCTTGACAGGTTGCCCATTAACATCCTGGCCAATCAAAACAAAATCTCGGTAGTTCGTCACCAAAACCTGACGATATCTGGCCCAATATTTTGAGACTTGCTGGGTGTCAGCAATCACCCAAGCATCGTCCCCAGTACCTTTGATTTCAATGACACCGCGCTCCGGATTTTCAGATTGGCTAGGCATATCATCTGTTCTGCGCCGAAATTGTCGGGCAGTGAAGATTCCGCCATCGGGCATTCCCGCACCAACATTTTTGAGTTGCATAACACACCGTACTTTGGGCTTGAGGCTGTTACCCAAATCATTCATCAAAGCCTC
>JAYKIC010000659.1:0-5206 GCA_035284985.1 Leptolyngbyaceae cyanobacterium | reverse complement strand
TAGCCCGCAAAATCCGGCGGTTAATCCCAGAGTCAACAGACTGATGAGCGCAATGTGACGAATCCTTTGGCTCCAACGATCGCTCGATAACTGGTTTGGTAACATGCTCTGCTCCTTATGCAACCCTGTATTTGAAGTATTGTTAATGACGATTTTCAGTAATTTACGTTCCTGGTGGATAGGAATTGGACCCTCTGTATAACTCGATACGATATAAAGATGAGGTCGTTTCCTTTCATCCATGACGTTGAAAGTGATGTCTAACGTGTGTCTATCTAACGTGTGTCTATCTAAGGCGTTTAGATATCAATATATCAGTCTGCCTACTGACCATTCTGCAAAAAATTGGTACTCAGTAAAACTGTGATCCTACCGAACCCACAGTGGTAAATTGATGAGATTTGGATCTATTAATGCTAATTGGTGCTCCTACTCGATCCCTAGGATCAGGCGATAAAGCCCTTGATACGTAGGCTTTATCGGCAATCGTATCTGAAATACATTTGGGGAGAATGAACGACTCTACTACCGATCAAAAACATAGATGAGGGTCAAGGGAATGTATCGAAAAAAACATTGGGATAGGTTGTTCCAAGGATCACCAAGCGTTAGCATCAGGTTTTCCTATCATTCATAATCTTTTTAAACTGAGTCATAGGATACATCTCTGGGGATTCTTTTCAGGCACCCTGAAGAAAATAGGTTGTGGTAATTGCTATGGATACCCGAACTGGAATAAAACCTCAGGTCATTGTCTGTGGACTAGGGAGAACGGGGTATCACATTTTTTCACTGCTGCAACAGCAGGACATTGCAGTGGTGGGGATTAGTGAGCATCCGCTACCGGGTTATCCTCAAAATATTGTGATTGGGGATATGCGCCAGGACTCTACCCTAATTGCCGCCGGGGTTCACCATGCCCAAACGCTCTTAATTGCCAGTAATGATGATGCTCTGAATGTGGCGGTGATGACGCAGGCACGGGTGATCAATCCTCGCATTCGGGTGATTAATCGCTTATTTAATAGTCGGTTGGGCGATCGCCTCGATCATACCCTACCCCATCATTTATCCATGAGCGTGGCTTCCCTGGTTGCCCCGATTTTTGCCTTTGCCGCCATGGGCAACCGGGCCATCGGCCATCTGCATTTATTCAACTATGATTGGCCAATTGAGGAGCAGGTGATTACGGCGGACCATCCCTGGTGTGGGCGATCGCTCCACGATCTGTGGGCCAACTCATCCCGGATGCTGCTCGCTTACGAATCAGCGGTCCTACAAACTGATTTGATTACAGCCGTGATGCAGGATGAGACATTGCGGCCAGGGGATCGGCTCTTGCTTTCCAGCCGCCCTAGCCAACAACGGCAACGATCCTCCCTACAGCGCCGGATGCGGCAATTATTGAGTAGTCTGATCCACTTCAAACGCCAAGGACGGGCGGTGCTGTGGGTGTTGTTGACTCTCCTAGTGACGATTGCGATCGCCACCTTCACCTACATTTCCACCAGCACCGATATCTCTGTCGTTAACGCCCTGTATTTTTCCGTCGGGATGATTACTGGGGCCGGGGGACAAGAAAACGTGGCGGAACATGCCCCCGATGCCATTAAAGTGTTTACGTCGGTGATGATGATTGTGGGGGCAGCGGTAATTGGCATCTGCTACGCCTTGCTGAATGATTTTATTTTGGGTACCCATTTGCAACAGTTATGGAATGCCACCCAAGTGCCCGATCGGGACCACCATATTATCTGTGGACTGGGGGGGGTAGGGGTGCGATTGGCGACTCAGTTAAACACCCTGGATAGCGAACAGGTGGCGATCGAGTTTGATCCTAATGGTCGATTCTTGGGGACAGCCCGTAACCATAAGATTCCTGTGGTCATTGGGGATGCCAGTGTGCCGGAAACCTTAAAGTCAGTCAAAATTCACCGGGCCAAGTCCCTATTAGCTGTTACCAGCAATGACATGATCAATTTAGAGATTGCGATTACGGCGAAAAGTATGGAGCCACGATTGCCCGTATTGGTGCGAATTCATGACCCCAAGTTTGCCCAGCAAATTCAGCAGGTGTTTGACTTTGACATGGTGATGAGTCCAACGGAGTTAGCGGCTCCCGCCTTTGCGGCGGCAGCGATTGGGGGGCGAATTTTTGGCAATTGTCTCACCCGTAACGGTCTGTGGTTTGCGATCGCCACTCTGATTACGGCGAACCATCCCCTCCATGGCCAAACGATTTACGAATCCGCCAGTAAAACGGGCTTTACCCCCCTATATCTGGAGGTGAAAGGAAAACGCATCCAAGGCCACAACCTATTAACCACTCGCCTAGAAACTGAATCCGTTTTGCATTTGATGATTCCAGCTAAACACTGGGATCGGTTATGGGCCAGCCGCATCGAACACCATCCCCCCTCCTATCAACCGATGTAATCCCCCCACTTGACACCGACCATAGTGGGAATCATTGGGTGTTGCCCACACTGTCATCAATGGGTTCTAGGGGCACAAGGCTGCCATCTTGGAGCAGGCGCTGACCTTCAATGGTGGTAATGGCTTCCACAAACTTGGGACCGATGGGGGGCAGGCTGTTGTCACGGGGATAAACGACAATCAGGGGATAGGCGAGGGGATAAACCTCCGTTTGAAATAAGCGGGTATCGGGGGTATAGGTGCCTTTGCGATCGCACAAATCAGTGCTGGGCTGAATGGGGCTACCGTCCTGCAAAATCAGGGGTTGAATGGCCGTTTGGCCATCATCGGCTTGATCGATGGCGAGGGGATAGACGGAACATTGGCCAAAAACGCGGCTGAGGTGACTAAAGCCTATGCTACCAATGGCTCCAGAAGTCACAGGGTCTTCAAAGTCGCGGATAATCAAGCGCAGCATCTCAAAGGTATCAACGGTTTGCAGATCCGTGGAACTGAGGTCATCAAGGGATTGACCCTGGAGGACCAGTTGCTCAAAGATTTGGCGGGCTTCTTGGTTGTTGGGGGCATAGAGTTGGACGCGGAGGCGCGATCGCCCCAATGCCCACCAGTTTTGGACATTGCCCCAATACAACTGGCGCAGGTCGTCGATGGATAGATGACCATCCAGGGCGGCGGGTAAACCTTGATTGCGGCGAGAGTAGTTAAAGGCAACAAAGACTGCGAGGCCATCATAGGCGATGGGTTGGGACGCAAGATCGACCGGGAGTGGTCCCAATTGGGGAATGACCGCAAAATCAACCGCTTGGGTTTGCACTTGGGCGATCGCCTCTTCCAAGGATAAGGACGGTCGCCCCACTAACTTCAGCGACGGGTAAGCTTTGCGGAGATGATCGTTGATGGACCAGCCCCGATTGCCCAAATCCCGCTGCTTCCACACATACTCCCAACTGCCCGCTTGGAGGAACGTATAGAAAAATTGGCCGGAGGGAACTGCTTCCACATCGGCTAAGCAACAGGGGCGGGGGGATTGGGTACGGGCGGTGAGGGGCGATCGCCCCCAAATGGCCCAGGCAATCCAGACCAAAAGTCCCAGGCCAGCGAAAATGACCAGGGGTAACAACCAGGGGCGCGATCGCGGTTGCTCCAAAACTGTGATCCCGTCGGTGGGGGGCAAAGGCACCCATTCATCTTCAGAAAACCGTAATAGGGCTTGGCGAGCCGCCGCCGCACTGGCGAAGGGGGGCGTGATTTCCAGCAATCCCTCCAGCACGTCCCTGAGCAAGGGTGGAATAGTCCGCCATCGGGTTTCATCCAAAGGATCGGCCCCAGAATTGGCTGGCCCCATCAGCAGGTCAAAGCCAATTTGCCCCAACGCTTTAAGGTCCGCTTGAACCGAGGGGAGAGGACGGGCAGTGGGGGACGCAGGGGTGGCAGTCGGCGGACTAAACAAATCCTCCCAGAGGTTCAGGTCGGTGAGGTAAATGTAAGGGCGACGACTAAGGATGCGGTTGGCTAGCCCTCCGTTACGGGATGCATGGACAGCGAGGTCTGGCTCTACCCACAGGACGCTATCCAAACTCAGGTTGCCATGGCATAAACCGACTTGGGTGTTACCAGAGCGAAGCCGGAATTTTTGCTGATGCAGTAGCTCTAATGTTTGCAGGACTTGAATCAGGATATGGCGTACGGTTTCTGCAACTACCGCGCCATTGTGGCGCAATATTTGGCGCAGGGTGGGGGCCGCATCTTCGGCGGCAGTGATGAGGTAACAGCGATGCAACGCATGGGAGTCTGCGATCGCATCCAGGGGGAATAGCACCCGCAACTCCTGATTACGCCCGTCGGCTAGGGCAATGTCGGCTAATTGCTCAAAGGTCTTTTGGCGATCGCGCAGTTCTTGTCCCGTATATAACTGCTGATTGAGCAAGTATTCCTTGACCACCACCGGAAGATCAACCCCGGTGCGGGTTGCCATAAACAGATAACCATGCCCCCGGCCATACAGCCACTGCTCCACATGGTAAGTTCCCCGGTAGCCCTGAATATCAGCCGCCAGAAGTTGCAGCACCTCTTCGCTGGGAGGAGCCGTATCCAATGGGTCAGGAGCAACCTTTTCCTGTTTTTTAGCACCAGGAAATAGCTCCCCCTGAATCTCGGCCATTACATTCTGTAACCAAGAATATTGGGACAGAAAATTAAATTGGCTTAGGCGGAGACGGTTCGGGTAGCGCCGCAAATATAGCAGGAGCAGCGTCTTAACAATGGGCATTGTGAGTTATGTCGGCAATCGTCCGGGCTGAGAAAACTATAACCCCTCCATTAGCCCTTAGGCTGCTGGATTGTCTTTAAATCTTACGACGTGGCTAACAGCTTAACGCTGCCCCCCATCCTCTCTATCCCGCAAATTTTGCCAAATGGGAAAATCTAAAGCACTACAAAATCTAAAGAACCACGATCATTTCCCCCTAACTTGGCAAGGGATTGATAAATTAGAAGCAAAATTTCTATTCTTGTAAGGAGCCTTCATCCATGGCTAAAGAAGCCGTAGTTCAATTATTTCGTGCTGTCCAGACTGATCCGGGGCTGAAGGAACAACTCAACGCCGCCCCCAATCCGCAAAAGTTTGTGGAGATGGCCCAAACCTATGGCTTTCACTTTACGGTGGAGGAATGGCAAGAGATGACTCGCTTTGCCGTGGAAGAATTAGAGGGCGAACTGTCCGAAATTCCGGGAATTTAATGCTTAGGGGGAAATTACCTGACCGTAGCCG
>JAYKIC010000658.1:0-9871 GCA_035284985.1 Leptolyngbyaceae cyanobacterium | reverse complement strand
ACAACACCATGAAAACCCGAAGTTTCACGATTCTTGTCTCTAAGGACGAGGATATGTACATTGCTGAGTGTCCTGAAGTGGGCACCGTGGATCAGGGTGAAACAATGGAGGAGGCGATCGCTGGTCTAAAAGAAGCGACGCGATTGTACTTGGAGGAGTTTCCCTTACCTGAATCATCGCCTCGATTTGTGACCAACATTGAAGTCAGCTATGCCTAGACTTCCCCGTATTTCTAGCAAAGAAGCAATGAGCACCCTCAAGAAATTGGGGTTTCAGCAAGTTCGCACCACGGGAAGCCATGTTGTCATGAAGAAAATCACCTCCTCAGGTGAAATCGGTTGTGTTGTGCCGATGCACAAAGAACTGAAAATAGGCACCCTTAGTGGCATTTTGAAGCAAGCTCAAGTTACAGCCCAAGAGTTTATTGACAATTTATGAGTCTCCATCTTGCTCAAATTTGAGGTTTCTAGTTGGGTGAGTTGACCAATTTCGGGAGGCAGTTCGGTGAGTCCTAGGCCGGAGAGATCGAGTTCGGTGGCGACCGTTTCGGCGGCTGCGTGGATGAGTGGGAGGGCTTTTTCGTAGGACATCGGATTTTGGATTTTAGATTGGGGATTTTAGATTGGAGATTTTTGGGAGGGGGTGGGTGGGTTTATGATAGCGGAGTTGGGGGGTGGAGAGTTTTGAGGGTTTAGTTTTGAGTTTTGAGTGGGTTGTAGGGGTAATTTTCTTTCCTTAGAAGAAGGATACGCTGACGATTAGTTTTTAGTTTATTTATAATGATGGCAATAGTTTGGGGTGCAGAGAGTCGGGGAAACCAACTTGCAATATAACTTTGAGTGGGACTCTGTTAAGGAGCGCAGCAATCGACAGAAGCATAAGTTATCATTTCGTCAAGCTGCAACAGTTTTCCAAGACCCCAACCATATTTCCCTCTATGATGAAGACCATAGCCAAACAGAGGATCGATGGATTACCCTTGGCATGGACCGTTCAGGAATCCTGCGTGTTGTCATCCACACCTTTGAACCCGTTGGCTCAAATCAGTGCGACATTCGGATTATCTCAGCACGAACAGCTACTAAAGCAGAAGCACAACAATACCAGGAGACTCAATGATGCAAGCAGAGTATGACTTTTCCAAAGGAGAGCGCGGTAAGTTTTACCATCCCAACCTTGAACTAAAGGCTCCCATATATCTGGAAGGTGATGTTGGTGAGCAGATGAGCCGTCTAGCCGATGAATCGGGCATTGAATTAAATGTTTTAGTGAATGAATGGTTGCGTAGAAACTTGGATTTAATTGCGAGTGTAAAACGGATGGGATAAACACAATGGGGCGGAGTCTAGCTGAAATTCTACAATCCTTACCAGAGCAACGACGACAAGCTGTACTTAAACGCCGCGAACAGCTAGTGACCGAAGTTTTATCCTTGAGACAGTTCCAAGAAAAGCAACGAACAATGGGACAAGGCATGGACATCCAGCTAGAAGACTTTAGCAGCTTGACATTATCGACACTGCGGGATTATGTCGAATCATTAGGTGGCTTTTTGGATGTAGTTGTCACCTTTCCAGAACAAGCATCCATTGCACTTGATTTGGGTGAATGAAAGCTTTGGCTACAAATCTAGGTCACAGATGAAATGATAACACTATGAAAATCCGCAGTTTCACAGTTCTTGTCTACAAAGAAGAGGATATGTACATCACAGAGTGTCCTGAAGTGGGCACTGTGGATCAGGGTGAAACGATGGAGGAGGCGATCGCTCACTCCGGTTGCTCACACGTAAACACACTGCCATCGGGCAGAATCGCGCCACAGAGCAGGGTTTCACTACTAAACTGAATGCCTTCTAGAGAAGCGCGATCGAGAATGGCATCCCGCAAATCCGCCCCGCGAAAACTAGTATTCGTGAGAATGGCATTTTCTAAATCCGCTTCCCGCAAATCCGCCCCACTTAAATCCGATCCCGTTAGGTCAGCATTTTGAAGATTTGCTTGGGTAAGGTTCGCCCGAATCAACACACTATGGGTCAAGCTGGCTTGGCTCAAATCCGCCCCTTGCAGATTACTGCCCACTAAGCTGGCCCCATCTAGTCGAGTTTGCTGCATTAGGGTATCCCGGAGATCGGCATAGCTGAGATTACTGTTGGTGAGATTGGCCCCGGAAAAGTCTATCTGGCGTAAATCTTGCCGTTGCAAGTCGGCCCCTTGTAAATCCAGATTTCGCAAGGCGATGCCTTGAATGTCTGCTCCCCGTAAGCTGGTGTTCGTGAGGATGGCGTTGGATAAATCCGCCCCAATCAGATCGGTATTCTCCAAATTAGTATCCGCTAGGTTCGCCCCCCGCAAATCCGCCACGAATAAGTTGGCATCCTCTAGATTCGTTCCCTGTAAGTTGGCATCAGTGAGAATGGCGGCACCGAGATCAGTGCCGTCTAGGGTGGCGGTATTCAACTGGGTTTGGCTGAGGTAGGCTAGCTCTAGGTCAGCATCGGTGAAGTTGGTGGCGGTGAGGCTGGCGTTGCGGAGGTCGGCGGCCCGTAAACTGGCGGCTTCAAAGTCGGCGGCTTCCAGATTTGTTTGGCGCAGATCTGCAATAAATAGGTCAGATTCGGGGGCGATCGCTCCCCCTAGGCTACTTCCCCGCAGATCGGCGGCGGCAAAGGTGGCCCGTTCCAGATTCGCTGCCGTGAAATCGGCGTTGCGTAAATCGGCCCCATCTAAGTTTGCGCCGACTAAATCAATGTTCACTAAATCTTGACCGCTGTAGCCGTTGGTGACAATTTCGTGAACCAGTCGCCATTTTGCCGAAAGAATGGTGCGATCGCCCACCACCGCATTCGCCAACTGCGCCCCCTCCAAATTGGCATTTTGCAAATTGGCTCCGGCTAAATTGGCATTGCGTAAATCCGCTCCCCGCAGGTCCGCAGCCTGGAGAAATGCCCCGCGCAAATCCGCCCCATTTAAATTTGCCCCCCGTAAATCCGCCCGACTGAGATTTGCCTGTTGCAAGTAAGCCTCTGCCAGATTCGCCTCCCGTAAGTTGCACCGCTGACACTGGCGTAGTTCTCGTAAATCGTCTAGATCGTTGGTGCTAAAGCCGTAGCAGGGTCGCGCTGCCGTTGGGCTGAAGGCGATCGCGAGGACGGTGAGCGGCAGGGCGATGAAGGGTGAATGGGAGAAGAAGGGCGATCGCGCCCTTCCCTGTAAAAAACGGAGTAAAGTCATGGGCCAGTGAACGAGGATGGGCACGGAGAATACTCACATCTTGCACCAGAAAATTAGAGGGGATGATACCCACTGGTACACAGCAGGTGGCAAGGGAAGGGGGACGAAATTCAGATGGATTGGCGCAAGGTATAGGAATACCCCAACTCTACTGCAAAATGTCATCAATCCGTCATGGAACCTGATTTTTTCGTTCAGTTTTCCCGCTTGTTTCATCCGTCAAGGGGGCGATCGCCCTCAACGAGTGCTTAGGGTGAAATGGGATAGGGCGATCGCCTCCAAATCTCAACCATCACACCTAGATTGGGCAATCCTCAAGTTAGGGAGGATAGTCTGAAATCCCCAGATAGAGGGTATTACCATCGGGTAAGGTAAATATTTTCAACATTTCTCTCACTAGATGATTGAATTTTCTTGCTTTCAGGGCATGATGAAGCAATCCTGTATTGTGCTCTTGTCGGTTGTCAGCAGACACGGAAGGCGATAGCTTGATGGTTGCCTGACCTTCAATATTGCTGCCCTTAGGTGGGTGAATGCTATGCATTCTTTCCCATCTAGTTTGAATGAAACGATAAAGACTTCATTTACCTTTATTGAACTAAGGATATTCTGGGAAATATTATGCTCAATCCAAAGTCGTCCAACAGTGCCTTCTCAAAGCTCAGACTTGCACCCAAATCACTTGTGGCTGCTGCTGGTGCTAGCTTATTGCTAGCTAGTGCTGCTCCTGTAGGTGCTTATGAAATCAATGAGCTAGGAGTTAATGATAGCGGCAATGATCCAGCAATCATTGCCCAAACGACGACGACCACGACGACCACGACGACCACGACCACCACGACGACCACGACTGGAACCACCACGACTGGAACCACCACGACTGGAACCACCACGACTGGAACCACCACGACTGGAACCACCACAACTGGAACCACCACGACTGGAACCACCACGACTGGAACCACCACAACTGGAACCACCACGACTGGAACCTCCGGCAATATACCAAGGCCCGGAAAGATTATGGCTAGTGGGACATCTTTTAATCAGCCCAGTGGAGAACTGGATCTCACCACAACCACTTGATGCCACCGACAAGTATAATTGCTCTATCTAAAATTTGAGGGAGAGTTATCCCTCATGCTTGAAATTCTGCCCCTAGCTGTTGTCTCAGGGGCAGTTTTATTATCCATCAAGAATCCCGTATTTTTACTTTTATGAATTCTAAGCATGAACAAAGCGGTGTGAATATTGAACTTGGTTTTAGTTATTTGCGATCGCACCAGTTTGATCAGGCAAAATATGTCGCAGATAGCTTACTAGAAACCAACCCTAACAATCATGGGGCTTTAAACTTGTCTGCCCTTGTCGCGCAACAGCAAGGTGATTTAGATAACGCCATCAATCAATTACAGAAAGCGATTAACATTCATGATTCTGAACCTATTTACTACTCTAATCTAGGGGATATTTATCGTCAAAGTCATCGTTATTCAGAGGCAATTCAAGCTAGTCAAACTGCACTAAATCTCAAGCCTGACTATACAAAGGCTTTAATCAACTTAGGCAGTTCTTATTTTGCTATCGAGCAATATAAAGATGCGGCGGTGGCCTATCGGCGGGTTGTTGAGCTTAATCCGACTCAAGGGATATACTATGCATATCTGGCTGATACCCTGCGCCAATTGGGGCGAATATCAGCAGCCATTCAAACTTATCAAGACGGATTAGCACTTTTACCAGACTCGTCCTATATTATTGGCAATTTGGGGTTGACCCTACTGCAAATTGGCCAACCACAACAGGCGTTAGACTATTGTTCCCAAGCGACAAAATACGAGCCTGACCATAGCAAAAACTGGATGAATCTGGGTACGGTCCATCGCATTTTGGGAGCACTAGAAGAAGCGATGGAAGCCTATGGAAAAGCCTATGAGCTAAACAGTCAATCGGCTCAAATCTGTACCCTAATTGGTCAGATTTGGGAAGAGGTTGATGATTTAGAACAGGCTACCCTTTGGTTTGACCAGGCATTAGCCATTGAACCGGAACGTCTAGAGACCCGATCTGCTTGGGCTGAAGCCATGCTGAATCGTGGCAAAATTCAATCTGCGACCAAGGCATTTCGGGAAATATGCGATCAACACCCTGATTATTGTCCTGCCTATCTAGGATTGAGCAAAGCCCTTTGGGATGATGGCAATATGGAAGAGGCGATCGCGATCGCCCACCAAGCCGTCGAGTTGAGGCCAGAAGATGCCCAACTTAAAACTCACCTTGCAACTGTTTTAGCCTCGGCAGGTGATGTAGAAACCGCGAATATTTTTAATCGTGAAGCACTAGCGGTTAATCCGAGATGTGTTGTAGCACTAGCTAATTTAGCCCAGAATTTACGCAAAGAATTACCTGAAGCAGATGTTAAATGGATGGAACAACTGATAGCAGAGGATTGGACTCATGAAGAAGCCAAATCCTCTCTCCATTTTGGCTTAGCCTACTACTACGATAGTTGTGGAAATTATGCCCAAGCGTCTAGTCACTGTCTCAAAGCCAATGAACTCCATACCGCTCACAAACAAGCCAGGGGTTGGAACTATCAACCTGAAAATTATGTCTCCTATATTGATCAGGTAATGAGTCATTTTGACGCAGATTTTTTTCAGCGTACCCAAGGCATGGGGAACCCATCATCTGTCCCAGTTTTTGTGGTAGGAATGCCCCGTAGCGGCACCACTTTAACAGAGCAGATTTTAGCCTGCCATCCCCATGTATTCGGAGTGGGTGAACGTAACTTTGCTAGTCGCGGTTTAAATAGTTTACCGCTTCATATGGGATGTGAAAAAGGCTCCTCCCTATGGTCCGTATTTGATCAGATTGAGTCATCACACATTAGTCATCGGGCTGATTGGCATTTAGATTGCTTAAAAAAACTGGCCATAAAAGCAGGTTTAGAACCCCAAGATTACCAGCGAGTTGTAGATAAAATGCCTGAGAATTATAGCTTTCTCGGTTGGATCATTACCCTATTCCCCAATGCTAAAATTATTCACTGTCGCCGTAATGTATTTGACGTTGCCCTTTCCTGCTGGATGACCCAATTTAAGGCCGTCCGCTGGGCTTTTAATTTAGTACATATTGCTGAGCGCATCAAGCAGTATCGGCGCATTATGGATCATTGGCGAGCCGTATTACCAGCGTCAATTCTAGACATTGACTATGAAGAAACTGTGGCCGACCAAGCAGGGCAAACAGAAAAATTACTGGATTTCTTAGGGTTAGAATGGGACGATGCTTGCCTGAAATTCTACAAGAGCGATCGCCTAGTGCGAACTGCCAGCATTACCCAAGTGCGCCAACCCATTTACCAGAGATCAGTGGAGCGCTGGCGGAATTATGAAACCATGCTAGCGCCCCTCAAGGAACTCATAGAAAAGTAACCCAAATTTATATGGGGGATGTGCTGTACATTATGCCGTGAGAATGACCGATAGATTATTAGCGGGCATGGGGACGATCGCCCTCTGGGATAGCCCCTGTTGCGCTGCTAAATCGAGTACCGCCTCTAAATCCCGCACTCCCCAAGCGGGGTTACGGTGTTGCAAGAATTGATCGAACTCGGCGTTACTGGGTGCAGTGTGTCGGCCTTCTCGTTTGTAGGGTCCATAGAGATAAAGTACGCCACCAGGAGGCAAAATGCGTCCCGCTCCCGCCATCAAGCCTTCGCACGCCGACCAGGGGGAAATATGGATCAGGTTCATGGCAGCGATCGCCCCAATCTCCCCCCGATCAAATCCTGCCGCTTGTAACACATCGGGCAACGGCTCCGCTTCCACGGGCCAACGATCAGCCATGACATCCAGGGCGATCCCTGGGTACAGGCAGTCTGTAAGATGATCAAAATCTGGTGATGTTTGGGCAAACGCTTGCCATGCGGCGATACTATCCAGGGCTATGGGATCAACGTCGGTGGGCAGCCAGCGTCGGGGACGCAACTGAGGTGCAAAGAAAAGGGCATGTTCACCCGAACCACTGGCAATTTCCAACACCGTGCCAGTGGGCGGCAAATATTCTTCTAAAACGGCCAAAATCGGCTCACGGTTGCGTTGAGTGGCGGGGGCGTATTGGCGGCGATCAAATGAGGTCATTGGTCCTTAATGATTGGTTATGAGGCCGATGCAGAACTGACGGATGGGGCATTGATCCAGGCGATCGCCTCTTCTTTCTCCTCCACGCCAAAATGCCGCACCTGCAAACTGGTAAACAATGTATCACCCAGTGTTGCTAATGTCCCTAACCACTGATGGTGAGAAACCACGGCCTTTTTCTCAAAGTGGCTAAACTTGGAGAATGCAAACTTCGTTTATCTTTCTTCTAATCCCACCTCTCATCCAGATGTCTCGGCGGGAGGGATGGAGGACGTGGGGCGATCGCTCATCTCAATCTCTTGCAAAATGGTCAGATCTGCCAATAGCTGCCGATTTTCACTCACCAAGGGAAACTTAATTTGGGCAGCGGTTGCTCCCCGTTGAATCAACCGTTGCCGCACCGTTTCAAAGCTACCGGGAGCCAAAATGCGGAGGTGGGGCGGGGGGACTACATCCGCCCGTTTAAAGGCGTAGGACGCATGAATTTCTTTTAAGGTGTGATCAAACTGATTGAGGAATTCTGTGGGATTTTTGAGGGTAGAACCGGGGGCAACTTCGATATTGACCAGGTAATGGGCGGGAATCTGATCGTCGGAGAGGGTGATACAAAAGTTGGTCAGTTTCACCCCCAGTTTTTGCTGAAGAATTTGCATCACCTGACTGACATGAAACTCGGTGGTTTTTTCAGTGGTGGAGGAAATCATGCCGCCGCGTCGATGGCGGAAGGTAAAGTGGGGCATGGCTCCATGAAATCCAGCAATTTCCACCACATCGCCCACATCGTAACGGTAAAAGCCACTGTAGTTGCTGACAACAATGCGGTAGCGATCGCCCACCGTCACCTCCGAGGGCAGCACTGTTGTGGGTTGGTCTGCCTCCCACTCTGACTCTGGGATAAATTCGATAAAACTGGTTTCAAGGGCTGGATAAACGCTGTCCGTATTAAAATCCCGATGCACCCCAAAGGTGGCTTCCGCACAGCTATAGGTGCCACCAAACACCGGAGTATCGCCAAAAAATTCGGGAAAGCGTTCCAGATAAAAATTAGAGGTGCCGCCCCGTGCCGTGGTGATGAACGAGAGGTGGGGCCAAGCCAAAATGGGGGTGAGTCGTCCCTGCTGCTGAAAAATCTGGCGCAGTTGGGCCGCTCGTTGGGGCTGGGCGGCCCAGCGTTGGGTCAATTTTTGCCGCAATTCGGGATCAATCTGGAGCCAGTCCGCTAACGTCCCCGTTTCCATATCCTCAATCAATTGCTCAGAAAATTTTTCCAGATAGTCCACCAGTTGCAGACCCAGAACGGGAAAGGTGGCGCTCACCATCCGCAAGTGAGGATTTCGCAGGGCAAATAGTAAGCAAACATAGTGACGGGACGGACTATCGGTGATTTGCAGGGCTGCAAAGGGATAGGCAAACACGAGACGGGCAAGGGGATTCATCAGCCGCAGATCGCTGGTGCTGACGGGGCCGTAGGGAATGCCGCTGGGGGTCATGCCATAGGCTTGGGATTGGCTAGTAAATAACATTTTGCCCAAAGGCACCCCCCGCCGCTGGGCTGCTTCAATCACAAAACCCATCGCCACTTGATTGGCACGGGCTATGGCTTGGCGCGATCGCCACGTCACCGGGATCAACTTCTTCTGACTCGTAGAGCCGCTGGTCATGTTGAAATAAATCAGTGGGTCAGCGGTGAGCACATTCGTTTCCCCCTCAGCCATGCGTTCAATGTAGGGCTTAAAGACGGGGTACGGCTGCACCGGAACTCGCTGGCGAAAGGCGGCAACGGGATCGGGGTTTGCCAGAATATCCGCAAAGCCGTAGTGTTGACCGAACTCGGTGTCACGGTGGACGTGTAGGAGCGATCGCAAAAAAAACGCTTGCACCGCTGCCATCCGTTTCCCTTGGCGTAAAAAATTGGCCTTGGCCCGTCGCGCCGCCAGTGCTAATCCTCCAAATGCCAGCCTAAATGCAAAATTGATCATTCGCCCTCGTTCCTCAACAGTCCTGCTTTTCTGGATTTTATCCTAGGGGCGATCGCTTACAGGGATGTCAGAGGAGGATAGTTTTTGGGGAAGCAACTTCGGATCACCTTGATGCTAGACTGTCACCCTGTTTGTTGATCCTGTTGAGTTTGCTGTAACTGCTGAATGGTTGCGATCGCCAAGCCTGTAACTTGCCGAATCGCCTCATCATCTAGAATTGGCAACAAGCGTTGGGCAATGTCTGATTGAGTTTGCTGGATGCCCCGTTCTATGCCTTGCTGGATGCCCCGTTCCAAGGCTTGATTGGTGGCTTTAACAATCGCTCCCCGCTGGTCCTGAATGAACATTTCTTGATGTTCCAAATCATCCAACTCCTCAGGGGTTAGGTTCGCTTGATTAGCCACGGTGAAGGCTTGCTCAATGGCGGCCACCTGACGCAAGGGGGCGGGAATTTGCTCTAACTCACGGGCATGGTTGAGGAAGTACGCCCATTGATCGGTTAGGGTCTGCAAGT
>JAYKIC010000657.1:0-6692 GCA_035284985.1 Leptolyngbyaceae cyanobacterium | reverse complement strand
GACTTGTCGGTAATACAGGCAACTCACCCACCGGGGGCGAACTCTGGACATTGGAGTCAGGGGATTGGATGGCAATCAGATCCAATTCCTCGTTTAAGGGCACTAGGGGAATGAATCCCTGGACGGGGGTTCTTCTACTGGCTTCTGCTTGAGCGATCGCCCCCGCCAGGGCTTCCTGCTCCTCAGGGGTCAAAATGGGGTGGGTCGCCACATTCCGAGCTTCGGCCAAATCGCCAATCTCAATGGATTCGCGGGCATAATCAATCAAGCGTTGGCGAGTATCAAAGGCTTGGCGATCGCGGGTTTGGGCCACAATGGTTGCCAACTTTTGCTCCAGCCAATTCTGGGTTTGATCCATGGTTTCCACCACGACGGTCGGATTTCTATCCTGGTCGGTCTGAGGGTTAGGATTTGCCAGGGGAGCATGGATATTGGGTGACTCCGACCCCGTTCCCCGTGGATGGGATGGTTCCCGGTTTAACGGTCTGTCTAAAGGCTCCCGGTTTAACGGTTCTGGGGCTGGGCCATGGAGTTCCTCTAAGGCGTTGGGGCTGGGGGCTGCATCCACTGGTGAGGGTGCAACTGAAGGCAGTTCAATCGTGGGGCCTGGGGCGATCGCCTCCCTGGGTGGCTCCAGGGGTTGGGCTGGACCGGATGGGTCAGCGTCCGGTTCTACCCTCCATGTCCCATTGTGAGGATGGTTAGAGGTATTGCGCGGGATCGGAGGGGCCGATTGAGACGGAGCGGCAGCAGGGCGGAAAATCCGGGTTGATGGTGTAGCAAGAATGGGTTCGCGATCGCCCACGGACTCTGCCATATGGACCGTGCCAGGGTTAGGAGAATGATTCATCGGTTGATCCGGTGCTGAAATGGTAGGATTTTCCGCTAGTTCGCGGGTGGCCGGGGCATGGGCGGTGGTATTCGCAAACGCATGTTCGGGTAATACGCTCCATCCCTGATGGTGAAAGGATGGGGGGATCGCTTCTTGTTCCGGGGGGGCGATGGTTTCAGCTTGGTGGGCGATCGCCGCTGCATCGATCACCGGAGCTTGCACTTCAGGTTCCGTTTCGCCAACGGGGGAGGCTGGAGGCAAGGGACGCGCCACCAATGGAAAGGACATATCCACAGCGGTAGAAGTCATCACTGCTGTGGTCAAAATTTGTCCAGTGGGCTTGAGAAGATGCTTCATAAAAACAGATCGGGGGATAGATATAGAGAAACCAGCAAACCAAGGCAGTCTCCCCATTGACTACGAAATGGAGACCGGGTGGTCAGGATTATCTTGAGCAATTTCTCGCAGGGGGCCAGGGATGAGGGGTTGCTGTCCCAATTTTTTTATGCTTTCCTTGGGTTTATACTTATTCTCAATTTCTGATTTTCGATTTTCGATCGGGTTGGATTCCCTCGGTAACTCTCAGATTCTTCTTGATCCGGTTGGTTACAGAGGGGGGGGAATACGGTTGTCAGAATTGTGAACGTTGTGAGCAGGAGCCATTCAGCTATGTGTGGAATCGTTGGTTATATCGGTACTCAAGCGGCCACCACTATTTTATTGGAAGGATTACGACGGCTGGAATACCGGGGCTACGATTCCGCTGGCATTGCCACCATTCAAGACGGGGCTATCCGCTGTATCCGGGCTAAGGGTAAACTTCATAACCTGGCCGATAAGCTAGATGGCACCAACAATCCCGCCCAAATTGGCATCGGCCATACCCGCTGGGCCACCCACGGGAAGCCGGAGGAACGCAATGCCCATCCCCACATTGACACGACGGGCCGAGTGGCGGTGGTGCAAAATGGCATCATCGAAAATTATCGGGAATTGCGAACTGAATTGAAGGAAAAGGGCTGTGTTTTTGTCACGGAAACCGATACGGAAGTGATTCCTAATTTGATTGCCCTTACCCTCAAGGATATGGCGGCGGATGGGGAACTGACTCGATTTCTCTCCCCCCTGACGGAAGCGGTGCGCCGCTCGATTCATCGCATGGAAGGGGCGTTTGCGATCGCCGTCATGTCCCCCGACTATCCCGACGAAATTGTCCTAGCCCGTCAAGATTCCGCCCCCCTTGTCATCGGTTTTGGCCAAGGGGAATTTTTCTGCGCCTCCGATATTCCCGCTATTTTGCCCCACACCCAAGCGGTGATTATCTTGGATAATCAAGAATTGGCAACCCTCACCCCCTTGGGCGTGCAAATCTATAACTTGGAGGGCGATCGCCTCCGCAAACAGCCCCAAGTTCTCAGCGGTGGCGCTAATGCCATTGAAAAACAGGGCTTCCGTCACTTCATGCTCAAGGAAATTTTTGAGCAACCCGGTGTGATCCGCGCCAGTCTTGCTGCCTATGTTACCCCCGACTGGACCGCCACCTCCGGCACCAACCCCATCAGTTTGGGCCTCCCCGACAGTCTCTACACCGATCTTGCTAATATTCAAATTGTGGCCTGCGGTACCAGTTGGCATGCTAGTTTGGTGGGCAAATATTTACTGGAACAATTAGCGGGAATTCCCACCCAGGTGCAATACGCCTCGGAATTCCGCTACGCGCCCCCACCGTTGACTCCCCATACCCTCACCATCGGTGTGACCCAATCCGGAGAAACGGCTGATACCATTTCCGCGTTGATGACCGAGCGCGATCGCCGCTCCGACCAAGCCACCGACTTCCAAGCCCGACTCCTCGGCATCACCAACCGCACCCAAAGCACCATTGCCCAAATGGTGGATGCGGTGATCGACACTCAAGCGGGCATTGAAATCGGGGTCGCGGCTACCAAAACCTTCACCGCTCAATTGATGGCCTTCTACTGCTTGGCGATCGATTTAGCGTATCATCGTCAAACCCTTGATCTTGAAACCGTTCAGGATATCGTCACTGGGCTACATCAATTACCCTCCCTGATTGAATCCAGCCTTGTGGCCCAGTCTACTGCCACTGAGGAGTTGGCCCATAACTTTACGGAAACCCAGGATTTCGTCTTTGTCGGTCGCGGCATCAATTTTCCTATTGCCTTAGAAGGGGCGCTCAAGCTCAAGGAAATCAGTTATATCCATGCGGAAGGCTATCCTGCTGGGGAAATGAAACATGGCCCGATCGCATTGCTGGATTCTAGGGTGCCCGTGGTGGCGATCGCGGTTCCAGGCTCGGTTTACGAAAAGGTGCTGTCCAATGCCCAGGAAGCCAAGGCCCGTGATGCCCAACTCATCGGTGTGGTCGGCACTGAAGATGAAGCGGCAGCAGAAACGTTTGATATGATGCTGACAATCCCGACGGTGGATGAGATCCTGTCCCCGATCCTCACGGCGATTCCGTTGCAATTGCTGTCCTATCACATTGCCGCTCGTCGGGGCTTAGATGTGGATCAGCCCCGCAATCTTGCCAAGTCAGTGACAGTGGAGTAGTATATTTTTATTATTGATGATTGAACACCAACGTTAACTGGGGCACTGATGATGGTTGCCACTCCAGACAGCAAGCCTTTCGCGGTGAGTGTTCCCCCTGGGGATCTCTATAGTGATGAGCCAACGATGGAAACCGATCAGCATCTTCGCCAAATGCTTTTACTGATTAGTTGTCTCGATTGGCTGTGGCGCGATCGCAACGACTTCTTTGCCTCTGGTAATCTCACCATCTACTTTAGCCCCAAGCAAATCAAATCCCAGGATTTTCGAGGACCGGACTTTTTCGTGGTGCTGGATACGGAGCGCAGAAGCCGCAAAAGTTGGGTCGTCTGGGAAGAAGATGGCAAGTATCCCAATGTGATTGTGGAAATTTTGTCCGACAGCACGGCCAACGCGGATCGAGGCACCAAGAAAGAGATTTATCAAAATACCTTTCGCACTCCGGAATATTTCTGGTTTGACCCAGACACCCTAGAATTTGCCGGATTTTTGCTAGTGGGTGGGCGGTATGAACCTATGGTTCCTAATGCAGCCGGACAGTGTTGGAGTCAGCAACTAGAGCTATTTTTAGGAGTAGAGAATAATAACCTTCGGTTCTTTACCCCAGAGGGAATGCTGGTACCCACGCCTGCGGAAGCGGCAACCCAGGCTCAACAAGAGGTGCAGCAGGCTCAACAAGAAGCACAACGGCTGGCAGAAAAGCTGAGGGAGTTGGGAGTTGATCCTGATGTGTTGTGACCCAATCGAACTACGTTTTTAATCTGGTTAACCTTGCGTATATCGTGATAATATATAGCGTCTAGCAAAGAAATATTAAAGATGGTGGCAAAGTGTTGAGGGGGCGATCGCCCATCCGCCTGAGTGGATTAGACTGAGTTCGTCAGCCTAATCACCCTATTTAGGGAATTAGTTAGAATTCTGTCGGTCTAATCTCCGGACATGGGTGATTAGGCTGAAATATTTTTACCTAATCACCCATATGGGGTATTAGACTGAAATATTTCCCCCTAATAAATAGTTGGGCTGCCATACCTTAAGCTAGTGTGCTACTCTGTCAGACATATTAAAGCAAGAATCAGTAGTAGTGAAGTACACAATTATCGACCAAGCTAATGAGTAATGACCGATTAATCGTACGAAATATACTTGAGCAAAAGCATTCTGAAACTGCTGCCGATCTATCTGAATCAAAGTTTTTTGAGATCTTTTGTGCTTCAGAAATCTTAAAGGACTTTGACTTATCCTACGATGAAATTAATTCGGGCATTATTGGAGCAGGAAGTGACGGTGGAATTGACTCCATATACATTTTTCATAATGGTGATTTAATACAAGAAGACACTGATCTTGAAAATCTGACTAGAAAAAGAAAAAGTCAGATAGATATTCATATTGTTCAATCTAAAAAGGTAAATGGATTTGGAGAAGAAGCTATTAATAAGTTTGTTAGTTCTACCGAGGAGCTATTTGATTTTTCACGTTCTTTAGATTCTCTTTCAAGCGTCTATAGCGACTATCTGCTTTCGGCAGCTCAAAGATTTCGTGACATATATAATCGGGTAGCTTCTAATTTTCCCGATATTAGCTTCACCTTCTACTACGCGACTCTTGGAAGTGAAGTACATCCTAACGTAAAACGGAAGACGGATAGGCTTAGGCAAACTGTAGTAGGTCACTTTGATAACGCTGTTTTTAACTTCAATTTTATTGGAGCAAGAGAACTTTTACAACTGGCACGTAGACAACCGAGTTCAACTTTTGAACTTGAGTTTACGGAAAATCCTATTTCAACTGAAACGGGCAGCTATGTTTGTCTAGTATCACTTAAAAATTATTTTTCCTTCTTTATTGACAAAAATGATGTAATTATTAAGCGTATTTTTGATGCTAATGTTAGAGATTATCAAGGTAATGTAAAAGTAAACAGAGCTATTCAAGATACGTTACAAAATCCAGGTACAGAGGATTTTTGGTTTTTGAATAATGGAGTTACAATTGTGTGTCCAAAAGCTACAGCCAGAGGCAAAAAGATTATAATAGATGCTCCTCAGATAGTTAACGGTTTGCAGACCTCATATGAGATTTATTCATACTTTAGAAACCTAAAATATGAGGTCGATGATTCTAGGAAGATACTAATTCGGGTGATAGTAGAAGAAGATCCAACCGCACGAGACAATATTGTTCGTGCAACAAATAGTCAAACAGCCATTCCTCAAACCTCACTTAGAGCCGCTGATAAAATCCAAAGAGATATTGAAGATTATCTTTATCAGAATGATTTCTATTACGAGAGACGGAAGAATTTTTATAAAAATACTGGAAAACCAATATCAAGAATTATCAGTATTTCATATCTTGCACAGTCTGTAATTTCGATCCTGTTACAGCAGCCAGACTACGCTCGTGCTCGTCCTTCCACTTTAATTGACAGAGATGATGATTACACACGAATATTTAACGAGAAGTATCCTGTAAGCGTTTATCTCAAATGCATTCAATTAATGAAGCGAGTTGAGGAGTGCTTGAAAGCATACTCAGACGAATATAGCTTGGTACGGAAGGAAATCAACAACATCAAATTTCATATATTAATGTCAGTAGCTATGAGGCTTATTAGTAAAAGCTCTAATATCAAGGTGCAAGACATTGAAGCTATAGATCTGGTACAAGCCAATAATGACTTCATCAGAGAAGAGTTAGATAGAGTCTTGCAGACTTATCGCGAACTTGGTGGAACCGATCAAATTTCAAAAGGTCCAGTACTAGTAAGAGAGTTGGTGGATACATTTCAAATCCCCATACAAGTTATGGAGACTGATAATAATAGCCCAAGCTAACATCTGTTGCCACAGCCC
This sequence comes from Leptolyngbyaceae cyanobacterium, assembly GCA_035284985.1. Lineage (GTDB taxonomy): Bacteria > Cyanobacteriota > Cyanobacteriia > CAKZMO01 > CAKZMO01 > JAAHGY01. The sequence continues at coordinate 428 of JAYKIC010000657.1, read as the reverse complement.
AACACGTCACGGTAGCGGATGGACGAAAGCTGCTGGTGCTAAGTTTAAGGCTGTTTGCCACCGCTGCGTTTTACCGTTAGTATGAGCGCGATCGCCCCCCTAACCCCACAGCACCCAGAAGCGCGATCGCCCCCTAACCCCACAGCACCCAGAATCGCGATCGCCCCCCTAATTCCACAGCACCCAGAAGCGCGATCGCCTCCCTAACCCCACAGCCTCCAGAAGCGCGATCGCCCCCCTAACTCCACAGCCCCTAGAATCGCGATCGCCCCCCTAATTCCACAGCACCCAGAAGCGCGATCGCCCCATCCAAATCTCATGGGTGAAGTGGGTCAGTCATACATTGTAGAGATTGTTTATGACTGAGGGAGTCGAGTCCAAGCAAGCGTATGCCAGTTTTAGCACCCAAATCCTATGTAGAATACCGA
>JAYKIC010000656.1:0-3198 GCA_035284985.1 Leptolyngbyaceae cyanobacterium | reverse complement strand
TCACCCCAACCCCTCTCCCAGAGCGGGAGAGGGGCTTTCGACCCAAGAACCTGGTTTGAAGTCCCTTCTCCCCTTTTGGGAGAAGGGATTTAGGGAAGAGGGGCAAAGTTTTGTCAGTCAATCAGCGCATTATCCTGCTCTATCTGTGCATTAGTATCGGTACAACGTACTTTACAGACTACTGGAATGTGAGGCCAATCTGTGTCCGTGTAGTTTCGGAGATTCGGGCATATCTTTGGGGCTATGACCCCAGGAATCAAGCGATTTATGGAGAAAAGATCACTGAAACTGTCCGGATCGCTATTCCCATCATTTTTTATTTCAACTTCTGCTATTTCGAGAGGTTCTATCCTGTAGTTGTTCGGTGTAAAAACCTAGGATTACGGGGTATAAGCCCAATCACCTTATACTTTTTGTTACAGGTGCGATCGCCCCTATCCTCCAAGCACTTAACTCTAGCGATTCACTAGGCTATCTAGAATGCTTACCTCCACCGACCACCCACCCCGTCAAATTATTTTAGACACCGACCCCGGTGGCGATGATATCTTTGCCCTGCTGTGGCTCCAAAGTTTGATGTGTCAAGGTCATGCTGACCTGATAGCCGTCACCACCACAGTGGGGAATGTAGGGGGCGATCGCACCTTTGCCAGCGCCAGCCAAGTCCTCAGATTAGGCAACCTACCGCACATTGAAGTCGGACGTGGAGTCGCCCCACCGGACCACGAAATCGCAGATGCCGCCCACATCCACGGCACCGACGGCATGGGCAACCTATCCACCACCCTTGCCCCGCCCACCCATGACTATTCCACCGCTCGCGGGTCCGACGACATTATCATTGACCACCTCCAGACCCATCCCGGCCAGATTACCCTGATCGCCATCGGTCCCCTCACCAACCTGGCCGCCGCCGAAACCAAAGTTCCTGGCATTCTCAAACAGGCCAAAGAAATCGTGATCATGGGGGGAGCCTTCCACTGTCGGGGCAACGTCACCTCCCACGCTGAATTTAACATCCACTTTAACCCCACCGCCGCTGCCATCGTATTCAACAGCGGAGCCGACATCGTTGTCCTACCGATGGATGTCAGTACCCAACTCGTATTTACTGCCGAGATGGCCCAGATGGCCGTTCGCAGTGATCCGACCTCACCCTTAGCCACCTTCTTAACCCAATTATGTGCCTTTATGACTAATACCTCCCTGGGGTATCGGGAAACGGACGGGGTACGGGGATTCCTGGTCCATGATGCCGCCACGGTGGCCTATCTGTTTTATCCCGAAACCCTGATGTTACGTCGGGCCTGGGTGCAGGTGGAAACCCAGGGAACATGGACCCAGGGCCAAACCCTGATCGATCGGCGGCACCGCCCCACCCTCGCGACCAATGCCTGGGTGGCCCTACAAGTGGAGGCGATCGCCCTATTCACCAGTTTTGTTGAGGATTTAAACACCCTGAATCAGCATTTGAGCCGTATTTGAATCAGTAACCGTATTCAACAAAAACCTTAGTTGAGGGCAATCCTTAGAACCACCATGACCGCCTCTCGTACCATCTGCCTCGGCTTTTTAACTCTGATTATGATTGGCACCATTCTGTTGCTGTTGCCCTGGTCGGTGGCCACAGGAACCTGGAATAGTCCGCTGACTGCCTTATTTACATCAACCTCAGCCGTTTGTGTCACCGGATTAATTGTGGTGGATACCGGATCATACTACTCCGGATTTGGGGAATTCGTCATCCTAACCTTAATTCAAGTGGGGGGATTGGGTTACATGACCGCCACCACGTTTTTGCTGATTTTATTGGGACGGCGGTTTGGTCTACGGGAAAAGCTAGCCTTGCAGCAATCCCTGGATATTGGCGGCATTTCGGGAGCCTTGCAGTTGGTGAAATCCATCATGGCCCTCACCCTCATTTTTGAAATCACGGGCACTTTCTGCCTCTTACCTGCTTTTTTAGAGGATTACGGCAACCTTTACAGCATTTGGCTAGCCTTATTCCACAGTATCAGCGCCTTTAACAATGCGGGCTTTAGCCTGTTTGCCGATAGTTTAACGGGATACGCCACCTCAGTCCGGATCAACATTGTGATTCCCGTATTAATTTTGTTGGGCGGATTTGGTTATCAAACGATTATGGAGGTCTATCGCTGGATCGGCTACCAGTGGCGGCGACGGTTCCCCAAGCAAAAGCAGGAGGGGCAAAAAGTCCGCCAGCGCGAGGCTATGCCGTCACCCCGCCGATCCAACCAACCCCTCCAACGCATTCTATTTTCCCTCAATTTTAAGATTGCCGTCAGCACCAGTTTTTTCTTGCTGCTGATTGGTACCATCCTCTTTCTGATGACCGAATACCAAAATCCAGCGGTGTTGGGAGACTTGTCTTTGGGGAACAAAATCATGGTGTCCTGGTTCCATGCCGTCATGCCCCGCACTGCGGGGTTTAACTCAGTGGATTACGGTACACTGACGACCGCCGGAATTATGTTAACCATAGCATTGATGTATGTGGGAGCCAATCCTGGCGGCACTGGCGGTGGCATTAAAACCACCACTCTCCGCATTTTGTTTAGCTCCACCAAAGCCGTCCTCCAGGGCCACGAAGAGGTGTTATGCTATCAACGCCAAATCCCCGTAACCCTGATTATCAAAGCGGTAGGAGTCGTCTTTGGCTCTGGTGTCACCATTTTGGGGGTCACGCTCTTATTGGCTGTAACCAATCCCACCATTGACTTTATTCAGCTCCTATTTGAAACGGTGTCAGCCTTTGCCACGGTGGGGCTGTCCACCGGAATCACTGCTAGTCTTTCTCTTCCTGGCAAGTTGCTGATTATTGGCACGATGTATACGGGTCGGGTCGGGGTGCTGTTGCTGATGGCGGCGCTGTTGGGTGATCCCAAACCGAGTGTCATCCGCTTTCCAGAGGAAAACTTGCTGGTGGGCTAGGGCAGCGAGGGCAGGGGGCGACTGAGACTAGTGGCTAGGGCGGGCACGGGGGCACCGCCCCAACGGTATCAGGATCGTAAGGGCAATCCCCCCGTGGTTGCCCTTGCCGAGGTGGACGAGGCAGGGGGCGACTGTGGGTCTAGTGCTAGGGCGGGCACGGGGGCACCGCCCCAACGGTATCAGGATCGTAAGGGCAATCCCCCCGTGGTTGCCCTTGCCGAGGTGGACGAGGCAGGGGGCGACTGG
>JAYKIC010000655.1:0-6798 GCA_035284985.1 Leptolyngbyaceae cyanobacterium | reverse complement strand
GATTTTAGATTTTAGATTTTAGATTTGGGATTTTAGATTAGACCTGTCCGAAAATTGGGGTGGAGTACCCGCGCAGCCGTTACTCCACCCCAATTTTCGGCCAGGTCTATTGAGGCATATGTCATGGGGCGATCGCCCTAGGTCGATAAATACTTTAGCGAGGACAGAGAGGTTGTTGTGGCTGTCGTTATGGAATCCATACGCCGCTATCAGACGTGAAAAAGCGCCCTCCTTTGGGTGGAAGAGGACGCGCTGGTCTGGTTTGTTCCCGCTAAAGTATTTATGACGAATTATCTAGAGCGGTCACACCCCAGTGGCTTGAAGCGATCGCTCATCCTAGTTGATGACGACCAGGGTATCGGATGCTAGGAAGTGGTCTAGGTGATAGGCCCGTTCTTCCGTCTTGAGCAAAATGCCTTCATAAAGATACCGAGAGGCGCGATCGCCGAGACTTTCCGCTTGAGCCGCCTGACGACGCAGCATCTTCAAAACCTCTTGTTCCGCTTGTAGGTCATTCTCCACCATCTGGCGGCTGGAAAAGCTACCATCAGCTTCAGGTTCAAAACAGCATAGTTCCGCCAATTTACTGAAGCTCGCAGCGGGCACGCCCCCCAATCCATTCATCCGCTCAGCGATGTCGTGGATGTGGCCTCTCACTTGATCATAGGATTCCTGAAAAAACTCGTGGAGGGAATAAAATTCTGCCCCTTCAACTACAAAGTGATGCTTCTCATATTGCAGATAAAGTGCTTGAAAGCTGGCTAAGGCAATATTGAAGCCCTCACAAACAGGTATAGTAACGGATTTGTCCAGACCAATAACATTATCTGCGACCTGACCAAATGGCGTTACAACAGTTCCGGCAATAGACATTATCTAGCTCCTTATTTTTTGCACATACTTGCGAAATGACCTTGTACAACAATTGGGACAGTCTAACGATTATTTCATGAGCTGTCCGTATCACGCCATACGGTTGGTAGTCACTGCTGCTTTAGTCTGCATTATACCTTATTGAGAATAGCCAGGATCTTTGCTATACAAGCTTTAAGTCAAATTAAAAATAATAAGTGTTCTCAATAGTGAAAGTGTTTAGAGGGAAGACTTTTAGCAGGAGAGGAGGGCGATCGCTCTTCTTCTCAACGAACTACAGGGCTAACTGTAACGGTCTTGGATCACTATTGCAAATGGCTTCTACTTTAGAGGTCTTCGATATAATCAGAATAGCGTATCGCATTATTTTTGTTTACGTTTTATTATCATTGAAAGTAGAAATTATTCCTACTGATTTTCTTTTATGGCGCTTCCCTAGGCTGATATTTCACCAAATTTCCTCCTATTATTGTTGTCTTTCCCTCGATTGTCTTAGAGGTAGCCTGATCCGGCAGTGGTCATTACGATCCCGGATATTAAAAACGAATGTTAAAAACAGGGACAAAGACCATCGTTGTAGACTCCTCCCTTCCCAGTGCAGGATTCATTATCTAGAATTCTCACTGCCTAGGGTGGGCAATGCCCCAGATGTGTTTAGCGCAGTTTAGAATAACCGGAAACACATCCGGGGCTTAAGCTCCCTGTTATCTGTAACTTTATGCAAAACAGGGATGAAGCGACCTTGTGATTATTAGACCTGTCCGAAAATTGGGGTGAAGTTGCGCGGGTACTCCACCCCAATTTTCGGACGACTCTATTTGCCAATACAAAATCGACTAAAGATTCGATCGAGCACCGATTCGGTGACATCCTCTCCAGTAATTTCACCCAGACTTTGGATGGCACTCCGCAGATCGATGGTCCAAAAATCCAGGGGTAGGTGAGCGGCTATGGTCGCTTGCACCTGTTCTAGGGCGAGTTTAGTACGGGTGAGGGCGGCAGCCTGTCGTTGGTTAATCGCCAAATCGAGATTTTGGGCATTGAGATTTCCCCCATGGACCGTATCAAGGATGGCTTGTTCCAGTTGATCGATGCCTTGGTTGAGGGCGGCGGCGGTATAGATGGGGGGAGTGGGGGAGTGGGGGAGTGGGGGAGTGGGGAGTTTTGAATGATTGGCTTCGTTTTTCGTTCTTCGTTCTTCGCTCTTTACTTCCAGCAGGTCGATTTTGTTGAAGACCCAGATCAGGGGTTTGGGGGAATCGGTGGTGCAGACTTGTTGATAAATGGCGGCATCGGCTTCAGTCCAGCCGCTTTTGGCATCGAGGGTGAAGAGGATGAGGTCGGCGGCTTGGGCGGCGGTGCGCGATCGCTCGATTCCCAGTTGTTCAACCCGATCGCTCGATTCCCGGATTCCGGCGGTGTCTAAGACTTGGATGGGGATGCCACCAACCACGAGTTGGGACTCTACCACATCACGGGTGGTGCCGGGGAGGTCGGTGACAATGGCGCGATCGCTCCGGCTCCAGGCGTTCAGTAAACTGGACTTACCCACATTGGGTCGGCCCACAATGGCCACCTTGATGCCAGTGCGGATGAGTTCCCCTTGGTCCGTGGTGGCGAGAATAGTCTGTACGGTGCTGAGAACCGTGGTGAGTTGTGCCTTAATCCCTGCCTCATCCAACGGCGGCAAATCGTCTTCAAAATCAATCCGGGCTTCCACTTCCGCCAGAATATCGAGACAGGTGGCGCGGAGTTGACGAATGGGTTGGGCTAGTTTGCCTTGAATTCCGGCTAAGGCCGTTTGGGCCGCTTGGGGCGATCGCGCTCCTACCAAATCCGCCACACTTTCCGCCTGGGTGAGATCTAAGCGTCCATTCAAAAACGCCCGTAAGGTGAACTCTCCAGGTTGGGCCAGTCGTACCCCTTGCTCTAAACACAAATTCAACACCTGTTGCACCACCATCATGCCGCCATGACAGTGAAATTCCACCACATCCTCACGGGTGTAGGACCGAGGTGCGGACATCAGTAACAATAAGGCTTCATCGACTATCGCCTTAGTTTGTGGATGACGGATATAACCATATAAAATTCGGTGGCTTTCCCACACTTGCTGACCGGGTGCGTGGAAGAGGGTTTGGGCAATGGCGATCGCCCCCTCCCCCGACAGCCGCACAATGCTGACGCTCCCTTGTTGGGGAACAGTGGCGGTGGCGATCGCCGCGATCGTCTCTTGTTGCGGCGTAGGCATGGCGTGATGAACAGATTGAGCAGAACCAGAAGACATGGAATAGATGCCGACAGGGTTAACAGAATAAAGATGCGTTCAACCTCAATTTTAGCCCATCAGATCATTTATACTGAAGAACAGAGCTTCAGCAATGGATGAACCCTATGCCGACAACTGGTTTTCTCAATCCCAAAACTGATTTTGCCTTCAAGAAGATTTTTGGCTCGCGCCAAAGCAAAGGCATTTTGATCAATTTTCTCAACGCCCTACTTTATGAGGGCCAAGACATGATTCAAGATCTAGAAATTCTTGATCCCTATCAAGCCCCCCAGATTCAGGGCATGAAAGACTCATTCCTAGATGTGAAAGCAATCGTGACGGGCAACAAAACCGTAATTATTGAAATGCAGGTCTTAAATGTGTTGGGTTTTGAAAAACGGGTTTTATACAACGCCGCCAAAGCCTTTTCGATTCAGCTTGAAAACGGCCAAGGTTATACCCAACTCCATCCAGTGGTGGCCCTCACTATCACTGATTTTGAAATGTTTCCCCATAGTTCCAAAGTAATTTCCCGCTACCATCTGAAAGAAAAGGAAGAACTGACGACCTACTCTGATGACATTGAGTTGGTCTTTGTTGAATTACCCAAATTTATCAAACCCGTCGAAGAATTGGAAACCATCGCGGAAAAATGGATTTACTTCATTAAAGAAGCCGAACGGCTTAAAAATATACCGGAGAATCTAACTGAACCATCAGCCCTTCAGCAAGCATTTCAAATCGCAGAACTCAGCAAACTCACCCGTGATGAATTTGAGATCTTTGATCGAAAACAAATGTTTCTCCACGATAGTCGTAATGCGGTGGCGAAAGGCATCCAGCAAGGAATCGAGCGAGGAATACAACAGGGCTTGGAGCAGGGCTTAGAACAGGGCTTGGAACAGGGCTTGGAACAGGGCTTGGAACAGGGCTTGGAACAGGGGCGATCGCAAGAACGACAAGCGATCGCCCGTTCCCTCCTAGACCTATTACCCCCAGCCATCATCAGTGAGAAAACCGGATTAACCTTAGAGGAAGTGCAACAGTTGCAGAATGAGCAATCAGCCTAACCTTAGTCCTTTATTTTTTCAAACGGTGATAGATCCAGCGCGTCCCATTGGCTGAGGAGCGATCGCAACTGACCCGCAATTTTCCCTACGCCCCCCTCAACATTGGACTCAATATTGCAGGGAATCACCGGATCATGGAGGGACAACCGCAACAACAACCAGCCATCTTCATCTGGATTGGTGCAAGCAATGCGGACCCCTTCATAGTTTTTCGGCACGATACTCCAACCCTCTTGAGATGCCGCAAACGCTTGGAGGGCATCAATCACTTGATTACCGTAGGCTTGAAAATCTTCGGTGCCAATTTTGAAGCGGAGTTCGGTGGCTTCAACGGGTTCCTTCAGGGTGGTGATGAGGTCAGGGAGCGATCGCCCCGCCAGCCGTTCCTTCGCCAATTCAATCAGCAACTTTGTCACCAAATAAGCCCCATCATCGAGGAAATAATTTTCCTTCATCGCCCCGTGACCAGAGGTTTCAATGGCTAACCAAGATTCCTGCCCCTCCTGATTCAAGCGGATGGCCTCGTTAATCACATTTTTATAGCCCCGCTTGAAGCGGTGGTGGATTCCCTTAAGATCTTGCTCAATAAACTGAGTGAGTCCATCGGAGGTGATGGAGTCGGTAACAACGGTAGAACCGGGATGCTCCTTCAGCACCACAGCGGCGATTAAAGCAATCAAACGGTTCCGGTTCAATTCATTGCCCTCGGCATCCACCGCCGCCGCCCGATCCACATCCGTGTCAAAGATGATGCCAAAGTCGGCGGTGTGGTCAAGGACAGCGGCACGGAGAGCGGCGATCGCATCCTCATTTTCGGGATTAGGGCTGTGGTTGGGAAACATCCCATCCGGCTCCAAAAACTGACTGCCTGTGGTATCCGCCCCCAAGGGTTCCAGCACCTTGGCAGCATAAAATCCCCCAGCGCCATTGCCAGCGTCTACCAGAATTTTCAATCCTTTGAGCGGCTGATCGTAATGGTCGGGATGGTTGACCGCTTGGCGCACCTGTTGCACAAACCCATCTGCATATATGGCAATGAAATCTTTCTCCGTGACTGCACCGGGAGTTGCAGCCGGACTGAATTGATTGGCCTCTGCCAAGGTTAAGAGCGCGGTAATATCGGGTTTATCCAACCCTCCTTCAGGGGTGAAAAACTTGAGACCATTGCGGTTAAAGGGCAGATGGCTAGCGGTCATCATAATCGCCCCGTTGCAGGACAACTCTGGATGAACCGTACTCATGAACATGGCCGGAGTGGAAGCCATGGCAAAATCGTAAACCTGACAGCCTATACTGGTGATTCCCTCAATCAACGCGGTCATCAAGGTTGGTCCCGATAGGCGGCTGTCTCGACCCACGGCGATCGCCAACTCACTCGCATCCCGATTCAAGCGCTGGGCTAACCAGGTGGCAAAGGCTTGACCCAGGATGGTAACGCGATCGGGGGTCAGATTAACGGGTTCATCGGCAACGCCTTCCAGGGCAACGCCTCGGATATCGGAGCCATTTTGTAGGTGTTTCCAGTTCATGGGCAGTGGCGGGGTAGGTGGTTTGCTTCTCCCCAATCATGCCCCTTGTTCAGGCTACCCCGGTGAAACTTTAGACTTTATTTGGGTCGATGCCTGGGACTTCAGGATTCTACAATGGCAGGCGATCGCCTAATCTGACTCCATAGACTCTACTAATTGTTTGACACGGTATTACTCTGCATCCATAAAGCCCTTGAGGGCGGCGACCACAGGTTTGACAGCAGGATGTTCGATCGCTTCTTCCAGTGCCGTTGTGCCTCCTTCCTTCAGCGCATTAATCACACGAGCTTTGAGGGTGGGATTTTTATCGACGGATTTCATCATTTCCGTGACCATTTCCATGCGACCGATGGGAGAGGTGTGGTCGTAGGTTTGATCCAGTTGCACCAGCAGGTCTTGGATTTCCTTGGCCGTTTCCGCCAGGGTTCTGTTAGGAGCCTGGTTCACGGTTTGGTTGGTCTGCTGACGGGCATTGCCCGCTAGTGAGACAGTTATAGGCGAGGATCTAAAGGCTGTGTTTGGTGAGAAAAAATGGTGGGTGGTGTGGTAGATTTCTTGGCCGCCAAAGTCCCAGAGATTGAGGCGGACATCTTTGCTGTTGATATGGACGGACTTTCGCAGACGGTAATGCCATTGGTTTTGGATTGAAGCGATCGTCCAAAGAATAGTGATTGACCAACGCAACATTGATCAATTTTTTAGAGTCGAGGAGGCTCAAATGAACGAGTTTAAAATTACCGAGCGTGTTATTTTGTACACGCTCGGTGGATTATCTGCCGCGTTTGTCGGAGTTTTCCATCTTGGGGGAATGGCCTCATGTGATGCTGCAAAGGTAATTTTACCTTTGCAGCAAGTGCCGCAATCTTTCCCAACTGTAAGTCCCTACGGTTCTCCGTCGTTTTGACTGCTCGCTGGTGCTGTCTAGCTGGTGCCCTTGCAATATTGTCTGGGTAGATCCTAATTGATGGTATGGGCTGGCAGAAGCTTAGGCTTCGCCAGCTTGTCTGGACATCGGTGATAGCATATGGGTGATGCTGGATGGAATGACAACACCATG
>JAYKIC010000654.1:0-4560 GCA_035284985.1 Leptolyngbyaceae cyanobacterium | reverse complement strand
CCAAGATACGCCATCCGATCCCGATGTGATTATGCGAAACTTGAATAGCAGCCTAATGGATAGCTTAATTGGGAGTAACTGCTTCATCACCATGATTCTTGCCCGCTATACTGTGTCAGACCGTGCGCTCACCTATGCGAATGCGGGCCATATTTATCCAATGGTCTGGTCCCAACCCCAAGTAGAGAAGCATCTAATGCAACTCGATCCAGACCCCGCTTGCTTGGAACCGAACTATCTCACACAACGGGGTGTTCCCCTAGGGATCTTGGCGGAATGGTCGGCAGCCGCTGGCCAAATTATGTTGAATCCAGGGGATATCCTGTTGTTGGCGAGTGATGGCATTACTGAGGCAACGGTTCCTCAAACGTTATTATCGATCCCCCCCTTAACCCAGGCTACTGACCGAGGATCTACCGTTTTTGTAGACTCCCCGGCTGAGTTTACCATGCTGCGCCAAAGTGGGCTATGGCAATTGTTACTCCACGAAAAGGGTCGGTTAAACCTTGACAAAATTCTTGATATCCTTAAGATAGGCCATAACCTACAAGAAGATGACCAAACACTCTTGTCAATGGAGATTCTGTAACCTATGAGAACTGAACTCCATGTTCCGAGCGATTTAAAATTTCTGGCGATTGTGGAAGAGTGGCTGTTGGGTTCTCTTAAGGCTGAGCTAGGAGATTCAGTGGATTGGGTTGCCCAGGCAGGCCGCTTCCGCCTCGTCTTGGTTGAGGCTTATTCCAATGTTGTTCGTCATGCCCACAGGGATAAGCCTAATCTACCGGTGTTGCTTCGTCTAGAAATGAAGGGAAGTGAAGTCTCAATTGAAGTTTGGGACTATGGTAAGGGCTATGATTTATCGACCTATTTGCCCCCGGCACCGGACGATCTGCAAGAGGGTGGCTATGGTTGGTTGATTCTTAACCGTTTGATGGACAAGGTTGAATATCGCTTGCAGATCAATGGACGGAATTGTTTGAGTTTAGAGGCAACTATCCCCGACAGTCAGTAGGTGGTGCAATTTGGGTAGGAGTTGTTGTAGGGCGCGGCCTCGATGGCTCATTTGCCGCTTAAGCTCAGTGGGCATCTCTGCAAATGTCATGCCCTGCTCCGGGACAAAGAAGATTGGGTCATAGCCAAAACCACCAATGCCCTGGGGTTGGCGGAGAATTTCACCAGCACAATACCCTTCTGCTTCTAAGGCGATGGTGCCGTCAGGGCGGGCAAGGGATACGGCGCAAATAAATTTGGCACTGCGGTTTGGGTTTGGCCCTAGTTCTGTGAGCAGGCGGTTAATGCGATCGCTATTGGTTTTACCATACCGAGCTGAATAAAGACCGGGCGCACCATTGAGGGCATCCACGGCTAAACCAGAGTCATCGGCGATCGCCCATTCTCCAGTGGCCACAGCCACTTGGACAGCCTTGAGGCGAGCATTTTCCTGAAACGTTGTCCCCGTTTCCTCCACCTCAAGGGTATCGGGTTTCAGCACTAAATTGATGGGTAACTCTGCAAGATGGGCTTGCATCTCTACCACTTTGCCAGGATTACCCGTTGCCACCACTAACGTTTTAACCATTGTTTAACCATCGTTAACGCTATCAAATTAACGCTATCACCTCTCTGCCAGATCGGTTCCCCAGACCTGTCTACCCAAAAATCAAAAAGGGAAGTGTCTTTGCTCACTTCCCTGCACCATACTGATCTAATGAAAGCGACAATTCCTCGCTTTCTGGTACACCAACCCTCCTAGGAAACCGTGAATGCAATGGCAAACAAGCCACCTAGCAAAACCACTGCGCCAATACCTAGAATGAAATAGTTTCGCTTGTCAGCACTAGTGGGTTGCTCGGCTCGATACATTTTAGGCTCGGCTGCAAAGTTATTCAGACGACCCCCATCTTCAGTCGTGTAAGGCATATTTATAATCCTTGCTTGATAAATTAATAAAAGGATTGTAACAGACATTTAACACAGATGTCATTTACATTACATTTAGGGGCTAACTGGAGAGGGTGCCTGTAAGGGGAGAACTGGCACTGGCGTGGGTCTTGATGGGGATACGGCCTGATAGGTAAGCTAAGCGTCCGGCTTCGGCGGCGAGACCCATGGCTTTGCCCATGTTAGCGGGATATTGGGCTTGGGCGATCGCCGTATTAATCAACAGAGCATCAGCCCCCATTTCCATAGCCTGGGCAGCTTCACTAGGGGTGCCAATTCCCGCATCCACCACCACAGGCACTTGAGCATTTTCGATAATAATTTGAATATTCGCCGCGTTCCGAATGCCCTGACCGGACCCAATGGGTGATCCCAAGGGCATAACCGTGGCACAACCCACCTCTTCCAGGCGTTTGGCTAACAACGGATCAGCATTGATATAGGGGAGGACAGCAAATCCTTCTTTCACCAATTGCTCTGCCGCTTCCAGCGTGCCGATGGGGTCCGGCAGTAAGTATTTAGTATCGGGAATGACTTCCAGTTTGACAAAATTATTGTCCTCCTGTCCCAACAGTTTCGCCATTTCTCGACCCAATCGAGCAACACGGATAGCTTCCTCGGCTGTTTTGCAGCCCGCTGTATTGGGCAACATCCACAGCTTCTGCCAATCCAACGCATCCGCCAATCCTTCATGACCAGGTGCATTGGTTTGGACCCGCCGTACCGCCACCGTCACAATTTCACAGCCGCTAGCCACGATACTCTGGCGCATGTCCTCAAAGGTACGGTACTTGCCCGTGCCTGTCATTAAACGGGATCGAAAGGTACGATTTGCAATGGTGAGCGGGGTGTCGGACCGGAGAGGGGGGGATGGGGAATCCGATGATTGAGGGCTGGATGGAGCAGGAGTTAAGGTTGGCATGGTCGATGAAGGAGAAGGGATTAACATGGATACAGGAGTCGCTGCAATAGGGGCAGGATCAGCCGCTGGATGACGTAAAAACCGCTGCCAGTGGAAGGGGGATAGAAGGGAAGCCTGGGAGGGAGGATTGAAGAGATAATCCCCAATCAGTTTAGCCGTGACCGGAGCAAGCAAAATGCCGTTGCGGTGATGGCCGATAGCCAAGGTTAGGTTATCACAATGGCTAGCACCCAGAATCGGCCATTGATCCGGAGTGCTGGGGCGAAATCCCCACCACTGTTCAATCAGGGGATAGTCAGCCAGGGGAGGATAGAGTTGGATCGCGTTGGTCATGAGCGATCGCAATCCTGCCAAGGTATTGTGGGGCGTAAACCCAACGGATTCTACGGTAGCACCGATGACAATGCGATCATCTTGTCGAGGCACAATGTAGGTACCGGGACCAAAAAGAATCTGCTTGAGGGGTGGGTGGGTGGACTGGGCCAAGGGGGGCCGCCGAACCGCCAGTAATTGACCTTTGATCGGGTGGACCGGAATGGGAAGCAGGGCATTGCCCCAAGCTCCGGTGGCCAAAATGTAATGCTGGGCACTCCAATGACCCTGGTTTGTCTGCACTGCCGCCACACGGCCATGGGATTGTTGTAGGGACTCAACTGTCACCCCCGTTTCTACGGCAATGCCTAGGGCGATCGCAGCCTGATATAAGGCATCTGCCAAACGGCGCGGATCGACTTGCCCCTCTTCCGGCAACCACCATGCACCTGGGAGGGTCGGATCTAAATCAGGCAGGGTTTGGTGCAAGGTTGCCGCTGGAAGCCATTGCCGGGTCGGAGAACTTTGGGCTAATTCCCTAGCACTGGGGAGCGGCCCATAATGAGGTGCGATGATGCCACAGGGCCAGTAGCCACAGGGCACATTGGCAATGGTTTCGATGGTTTGAATCCAGTGGGGATACAAGGCCAAACTTTTGAGCGCTAGATCTTGAAACGCTCCAGCAGGTATGGCTTCAGCTTGTGGGGCCAGCATTCCTGCGGCGGCGCGGGTGGCCGCTTCAGTTTGATCCCGAGTCAGAACGGTGACCCTTGATCCCCGCTGTCGGAGATCAAGGGCGATCGCCAAACCAATAATACCGCCACCAATAATGAGAATATCTGGTTGAGTAGACATGAATCAGGATTTAGTGTAGAGCGCTCCTGGCACAACGATCATGGCACAACTATCAAAATACAACGAATACCCGATGTAACCAAGCATGATCCCGACTCACTAGACAGGAACCGCCATAGAAATCGGGATGGGAATCAGCGGATCATCTTTTGTTAAGCCCATAGCATCACCATAATGCATTAATAGGACCAGAGGAAGGATTGGGTTGGGGGGAGGGATTGGTCGATTCAGCCGGATTAGCATCCAGTCCATCACCTTGGGTTAAATTTGAATCTGAATCATCCCTGGGGACAAATTCAGATAGAACTCGGTCTATGTTGGGATCTTGGGGGGAACTAACCATTGCGGTTACTCCCGTAAAGGCTGAGTCGGACAGGGGAGCGTCAGCCAAAGACTCCGGGGTATCAACAGTTGTTGGGGGATTACCGCCATTTTCATCCGGCAGTGGTACAGAGGGTGCAGAGGACAGATCCGTGCCAGCATCCGATACCTCCCCGTTGTTGTCCGCAATGTCCTCGTCCGCAACA
>JAYKIC010000653.1:0-10545 GCA_035284985.1 Leptolyngbyaceae cyanobacterium | reverse complement strand
TATTGTGGGTTGGGGATCACGTCACCCATGAGCAAGGATTTGAACGGGTGGCCCATTTACGCCCCTTTCCCTTGCCGGGAGGGGAACAGGCGATGAAAGATCCACGACGGTGTGCCTTGGGTTTGTTATACGAGGTCATGGGCGATCGCGCCTTCGAGGTGGCCCAAAGCCTGCCCCAGCCCCTATTTTCGCCCCTGGAATTGCAGGTATTGCGACCCATGCTACAACGGGGGTTGAACTGTCCCCGCACCTCTAGCATGGGCCGCTTATTTGATGGCGTGTCCGCCCTGATCAACTGTTGTCGGCAGGTAACATTTGAAGGACAGGCAGCGATGGCCCTGGAATATGCGATGGAGAGAGGATCGGCTGGGGTCGGAGCGATCGCCTCCCCATCCTCCGAGGAAAATATTACCTATCCCTACACCATCATTACCGATACACCCAACCCGTTAACCGTAATGGCATCCCCGTTACAATTTGATTATGAACCGCTGCTCACCACCATCGTTGAAGATTTGCAAAATGGTGTTGTCATCCCTCGTATTTCTGCAACGTTTCACAACACGTTAATTGCTGGATTTAGCCAAATCATGCAGACTTTAAGCCAGAGCTATCCTAGCACCCAGCAAGTAGTGTTAACGGGGGGATGTTTCCAAAATCACTACTTGCTAACAAGCATGGCAGAAGCATTAAAATCCTTAAGCTTTTCTGTGGGTTGGCACCATCAGATTCCCACCAATGATGGCGGCATTGCCGTGGGCCAGGTAATGGCGGTTTTACGACAGCATTGCTGGTTAAATACAACAGCGAAAACGTTAAATAAATCTAAAAGATAAATGAGGAGAAAACTATGTGTCTTTCTGTACCCGGACAATTGATTAGCATTAATGACCGAAGCGATCGCCCCGACGATGTGGCCCTATGGCGCACGGGGAAAGTCAGCTTTGGTGGCGTGGTGAAAGAGGTTAGCCTTGCCTATGTGCCCGATGCTGTCGTAGGGGATTACCTCATCGTCCATGTTGGGTTTGCCCTTAGCATTGTGGATCAGCAGGAAGCAGAGGAAACATTAAGTTACTTAGATAAACTGGAGTTGAGTTTGGATTAACAAGATATAGTAAAGGAAGGAATTCTATAGCAATCATCAATCTAAACAATGTCTTTCTGTTAGGAATTGATGACGATCTTGGACTTAATTTAGCTCAACCGCCTAGGCGAAATCATTGAAAATTGTAATTTAGCACATCTGAATTTAAGTTAGCTTGATTAAGTTGCTAAATATTTGTTTTGATCAAAGGGTTAGGAACGCTCAGTAGTAGACTAAATTGAATGGGGGAAATTGTATCCACTTGTCCTATTTTTCAGCCTTTGATTTTGCTTTTAAAGTCTTTTTTTAAGTCCTTATATGGTTAATTACGGAGTTTTGGGATCGTTGTTTGGTTGTGCGATCGCCAGCTCTTGAACGCAACATGAGAGGAATGAACCTATGGGATCTCAAGCATTTGCAGCGTTAGATGGCAATGAAGCAGTGGCCCGTGTGGCCTATCAAGTGAGTGAAGTGATAGCCATTTACCCCATTACGCCATCGTCACCAATGGGAGAATGGTCCGATGCCTGGGCCGCAGCAGGTCAGCCCAATGCCTGGGGGACCGTGCCGACGGTGGTGGAAATGCAAAGTGAAGGGGGGGCGGCAGGAGCAGTGCATGGAGCGCTCCAAGCCGGAGCCTTGACCACCACCTTTACCGCATCACAAGGGCTATTGTTGATGATGCCCAACCTATACAAGATTGCTGGGGAATTGAGTCCAGCCGTCATTCATGTGGCAGCGCGCTCCTTGGCCGCCCAAGCGCTATCCATTTTTGGCGACCACAGTGACGTAACGGCCATGCGGTCAACGGGTTGTGCCATGTTGGCCTCCGCGTCGGTGCAGGAAGCCCACGATATGGCAGCGATCGCCACCCGTACCACCTTGGAGTCTCGCATTCCGTTTCTCCATTTCTTTGACGGCTTCCGCACCTCCCACGAAATTCAGAAGATTGAGCTATTACCAGATGGCTTCTTGGCTGAATATATTCCCTTTGAAACGGTGCTGGCCCATCGCTCCCGCGCCCTTACCCCCGATCGTCCGGTGCTGCGCGGCACGGCCCAAAACCCTGATGTTTACTTCCAGGCACGGGAAAGTGTCAACACTTACTACGACGCTTGTGCAGATTTGACCCAGGCAGCAATGGATGACTTTGCCCGTATTGGTGGTCGCCAGTACCAGATTTATGAATACCACGGTGATCCCGCAGCGGAGCGCGTCGTGATTCTGATGGGTTCGGGGTGTGAGACGGCCCATGAAGCTATCGATGGCTTGGTCGCTCAGGGCGAAAAAGTTGGGGTCTTAAAGGTGCGGCTGTATCGCCCATTTGCCATGGAGAAATTTGTGGCAGCACTGCCAGCAACGGTGAAAACCTTAGCCGTTCTCGATCGCACCAAGGAACCGGGCAGTGGTGGGGAACCGCTGTATTTGGATGTGGTGATGGCGCTGATGGAATGCGATCGCCTTGACATCAAAGTCGTAGGTGGCCGTTACGGCTTATCCTCAAAGGAATTTACCCCAGCCATGGTGAAAGCAGTGCTGGATAACCTGTCCTTAGCCCAGCCCAAAAACCATTTCACCATCGGCATCAATGATGATGTATCCCAAACCTCCCTGGAGTATAATCCTGACTTTTCCACCGAATCGGATCGAGTGGTGCGGGCTGTTTTCTATGGGTTCGGCTCTGACGGCACCGTCGGCGCGAATAAGAACTCGATCAAGATTATTGCCGAAGAAACGGACAATTACGCCCAAGGCTATTTTGTTTACGATTCCAAGAAATCTGGTTCGGTAACGGTCTCCCACTTGCGATTTGGCCCAGAGCGAATTCGCTCGACTTATTTGATTACCAAGGCGAACTTTGTCGCCTGCCATCAGTGGGAATTTTTGGATAAGTTTGAAGTGTTGGCAGAAGCCTTACCTGGAGCCACTTTCCTGCTTAATAGCCCCTTTAGTCCAGAGGAAACCTGGGTGCGGATGCCCGTAGCCATCAAGGCAGCAATGGTGGAAAAACAAGTAAACCTACACATCATTGATGCGTCCCAAGTGGCGAAGGATGCCGGAATGGGACGACGGATCAATACGGTGATGCAGGTGTGTTTCTTTGCGGTGGCGGGAGTGTTACCACGGGAAGAAGCGATCGCCCAGATCAAAAAGGCCATCCGTAAAACCTATGGCAAGAAAGGGGAAGCCGTAGTCGAGATGAACCTGAAGGCGGTCGATGCTGCCCTGGATCACTTGCATGAAGTCCCCTACACCACCTACGAAGCGCCCCAGACAACTGGCACGGTTGCCCCGATCAACACCATTCCCGATACCGCGCCCGAATTTGTTCGCAACGTCATCGGCACGATCATGGCTCGACACGGGGATGATTTACCCGTCAGTGCCCTGCCTGTGGATGGCACCTTTCCCACGGACACAGCCAAATGGGAAAAACGCAACGTCGGCCAGGAAATTCCCGTGTGGGACCCGGATGTGTGCATCCAGTGTGGCAAGTGCGTCATGGTCTGCCCCCATGCGGTGATTCGCTCCAAGGTGTATGAACCGAGTGCCCTAGAGCAAGCCCCCGATAGCTTTAAGAGCATTGATGCCAAAGATAAGGTTTGGCGGGAGCAGTCGCTGAAGTTTACGATTCAAGTAGCCCCTGAAGACTGCACCGGATGCGCCATTTGCGTCGAAGTTTGCCCAGCGAAAAACCGGGCGGAACCCAAGAAAAAAGCCATCAACATGGCGGAGCAGCTACCGTTGCGGGAACAGGAACGGCAGAATTGGGACTTCTTCCTGAATAATTTGGCCAACCCCAATCGCCAGGAATTGAATCTGAAACGCATCGCCCATCAGCAAATGCAGGAGCCACTATTTGAATTTTCCGGTGCTTGTGCAGGGTGTGGCGAAACGCCCTACGTTAAATTGGCGACCCAGTTGTTTGGCGATCGCATGTTAATTGCCAACGCTACCGGATGTTCCTCCATTTACGGTGGCAACTTGCCCACCGCCCCCTGGGTGAAAAATGCCGAAGGTCGTGGTCCCACTTGGTCCAATTCCCTGTTTGAAGACAATGCGGAATTTGGCTTTGGGTTCCGACTGGCGGTGGATAAGCAGACGGAATACGCCCGTGAGCTAGTCCAACGGATTGGAGCGGATGCTAGCGGTGTCATCCCCCCAGAATTGGTGGCAGCCATCTTGGATGCCGACCAGTCCGATGAAGCCGGAATTTTCGAGCAACGGCAGCGGGTGGCGCAATTGAAACAGTCTGTCACCGAGGCATTGATTCGCGGAGAGGATGGCCCTCTCCAGCAAAAATTGCAGAGTCTGGAGTCGGTTGCCGATTACCTGGTGAAGAAGAGCGTCTGGCTACTGGGGGGTGATGGCTGGGCCTACGATATTGGTTACGGCGGTCTAGATCATGTCCTCGCCAGTGGTCGCAATGTCAACGTGTTGGTGATGGATACGGAAGTTTACTCCAACACGGGGGGGCAGATGTCCAAGGCCACACCGAGGGCCGCAGTGGCTAAATTTGCGGCAGGGGGTAAACCCTCAGCCAAGAAGGATTTGGGTCTGATGGCGATGAACTATGGCTCAGTCTACGTTGCCAGCGTGGCTATGGGGGCGAAGGATGAACATACCCTCCGGTCCTTCATTGAGGCCGAGTCCTATGATGGACCCTCGTTAATTTTGGCCTACTCCCACTGCATCGCCCACGGGATTGATATGTCCAAAGGAATGCAGCATCAAAAAGATGTGGTGGATTCCGGTCGCTGGTTACTATATCGCTATGATCCTCGCCGTAGCGATCGCGGTGAAAATCCCCTGGTGATTGATTCGCGATCGCCCAAACTCCCGGTTGAGCAAGCTCTCTACACTGAAAATCGCTTCAAGATGTTGACCCGCAGCAAGCCAGAGGATGCCAAGCGGTTGGCCCAACTGGCCCAAGCTGATGTGGATCAGCGGTGGCAACTGTATCAAGCTCTAGCTAACCGTCAAATGGACGATGCCAACGGTTCCAAATAGATCGGAACCTACCCGATAGGTATTCGTTCAGGATGACCGGATCATTGGCCCTCACCCTAAATCCGGTTCCCCTTCTCCCTCTCAGGAAGAAGGGGCTAGGGGATGAGGGGCATAGATCTATTAGCAGCAGTGAGAGATTCCCACCCGCAACAAACAAAGGAGAATTCCAGATGGACTTACGCACAACTTATTTAGGCTTGGAATTGCGATCGCCCCTCATCGTTGGCGCGGCAGCTCCCCTATCTGAAAATATTGACAACCTCAAATACATGGAAGATGCAGGAGCAGCGGCGGTGGTGCTGCACTCCCTCTTTGAAGAACAAATTGAAGAGGATATGTTTACCCTGCACCATCACATGGAAGCAGGCACCGAAAGCTTTGCTGAATCCCTCACCTACTTCCCCGAACCCGATGTCTTCCATGTGGGACCGTCACTCTACCTAGAGCATATCCGTCGAGCCAAGGCCAGCATTGGCATCCCCGTCATTGCCAGCCTCAACGGTGACAGCACAGGCGGATGGACCGACTATGCCCGTCAAATCCAAGAAGCGGGTGCCGATGCCCTAGAACTCAACATCTACGCCATTCCCTCCGATATTCACCTCAGCGCCGCCGCCATCGAGCAGCAGTATCGGGAAATTGTCACAGCAGTAAAATCAGCAGTCACCATTCCCGTTGCCGTTAAACTCAGTCCCTACTTCACCAACATGGCCAACGTCGCCCATGAGTTGACCCTAGCTGGAGCCGATGGCTTGGTGTTGTTTAATCGCTTCTATCAGCCCGACATCGACATCGAAAATCTCGAAGTCAATCCCCATGTTTTGCTGAGTACGCCACAAGATATGCGCTTACCCATGCGCTGGATCGCCATCCTGTACGGACGAATGCCCGTAGATTTTGCCGCCACCGGAGGCGTTCAACGGGGTGTAGACGTAGTGCGGATGATGATGGTGGGCGCAAAAGTCACCATGCTAGTTAGCGCTCTCCTGCGCCACGGCATCGGCCACATCCGCGAAATCGAAAAGGGTCTCGAACACTGGATGGAAGAGAATGAATACGCCTCAGTGCAAGAGCTACAGGGCATTATGAGCCAGCGCAATTGCCCCAACCCTAGCGAATTTGAGCGGGTCCAGTACATGAAGGCGGTGCAGTCCTACCACCCCGAACGCTTCCCGACTCCAGTGTAGTTGCTTAATTGGTGAGAGTTGAGAACCCCGATTTTCACAGAAATCGGGGTTTTTGCGATTGTGAGATAGGGCAATCATAGTGTGGGTTGATATTAGAACTTGTATAATAGATGGCCAAGTCAATTGGTCTTTGTGGAAATTACATTGTGAAAAATCGTGCTCCTAGGAATCGAACACTTACATGCTCCGAACAAGAAATAAAAACACTTACCCAGTCGTTGTTATCCCCCAAATCTCAGCTATGTATTGATGACTTAGCAGGAAAAATAATTAATCAAGATTTTTTTAAGGTTTCAAAATATTTGCCACAGAAATTTGTTGATCTTTTGGTTATGGACCCGCCCTATAACCTTTCAAAAAACTACAATGGATGCTTGTTCAAAGAAAAGGACAGAGACGAGTATCAAGAATGGTTCTCATCCGTCCTAGACTTGATCAAACCAACGCTTAAACCAACTGCGACAGTCTACATATGTTCTGACTGGAAAACATCTATACTGATTGCACCTCTTCTTGAAAAAGAATTTTATATTCGTAGTCGAATCACATGGGAACGTGAGAAGGGAAGAGGAGCAAAGACAAACTGGAAAAATAATACAGAAGATATCTGGTTTTGTACTGTCACCGATCAATATAAATTTAATGTTAATTCTGTTAAGCAAAAACGAAAAGTAATTGCTCCTTATAGATATGAAAATGGTCAGCCAAAAGATTGGAGTGAGGAAAAAGAGGGGAACTATAGATTAACGTATCCTTCCAATATATGGACAGATATTAGTATTCCATTTTGGTCAATGCCTGAAAATACTGATCATCCAACACAAAAACCTGAAAAGCTGATTGCTAAGTTAATTCTTGCAAGTTCCGATCCTGGTGATATAGTATTTGATCCATTCCTTGGTAGTGGAACTACAGCAGTTGTGGCTAAGAAACTAGGACGAAAATTCACGGGTATAGAGTTGAATCAAGAATACTCCTGTTGGGCTTTAAAACGTCTTCAGTTAGCCACCCAAGATCCATCCATTCAAGGTTATTCAGATGGTGTTTTCTGGGAGAGAAACACTTTGAATCAGCAGCCAAAAGAAAACAAAGTTTCAAATACAAAGAAATCTCAACAGATTAAGCAGCAGGAATTATTTCGATGAAGTCAAGTTTCTTCTATGATGGACACTATTTGCAGGTTGCTGAACAAATTAAAACTTACATCAATTCAGCACCTGACTTTCTCTCTAGTAAAACAGCGAGGAGTACAAGAGCAGCAGGAGACGCAATAGAAGAATTAATTGCTGAGCGTTTTGACAGTTTCTTGGGAGAGTGGTGCAAGGAATATTCCTCAAGTTTTGCTCGTCGTGCTATGGCCGATGTAGCATTCAAAGATAAGGAGGATTTCTATTGTGTTGTAGATGTTAAGACTCACCGAGAAGACACTAAGTTTAATATGCCAAATCTAACATCAGTGGAAAGGTTATCTAGGTTTTATGAAGATGATATGAACATATTCTCACTAATTATGGTCAAATATGCAGTTAAGGACAGCCAAGTCAGGGCAACCAAAGTCAGTTTTGGGCCAATTGAATTTCTTGACTGGGACTGTCTGACGGTTGGAGCACTTGGTTGGGGGCAGATACAGATTGCTAACTCTAATATTATAAAAATGAATCACGGTTACTCTAGAAAAATCTGGATGTCAACTCTTTGTGAAACTATGTTTGAGTTTTATCCTAAAGAAATACAGAAGATTCAAAATCGTATTGAACGATTTCAAGAAGTACAGAAATATTGGCAGCAGAAAGACGATATCTGGAGTTAAAAATTGAAAATAAAAATTTTCAGAATATAAATGATTGCATTGTCAACAAGAGAAATAAAAATCTTAGGAAAATAAAAAATTAGGAGGGAGGATGAGGCGATCGCTTTCCCTAATTGTAATCTTGAGAAAAGGAGCGATCGCTTTTAGAAAGAAGGGAAAATTAGGGAGATAGGGCGATCGCTATTCTTACGGTAAATCTGGAAATCACTGTCAAGAGTAAACACCGAACTATTGGGATACAACTCTGCCATTCTCACTAGTTCCACATCGGCTAATGAGGCTGGAACTGACTGATATTTCTTGAGCAAAGTGGTCACTAGCAACATTTCTTCCGTTAAGTCAAACCTCACTAAAATGTGGTAGCTATTTAACAAGTGAATTAATGTTTCTCGCCCATTTCTGACTCGCTCTAACAAAAACCACGTCTCTGAAATAACAGCCTCACAAGTTAATAACGGCGGAACAATTTGTTTCAAGGAGTTGGCAACCCATGAGTGATGGCGATCGCGCCGATCAATCAACGCTACCAACGCACTCGTATCGACAATCACTTGTTGTAACATTACTGCCCATAACCTTTCATATAGTCAGAATTTGTAGATAAATCTCCTGGACCTTCTCCAGCACCAATGTAGGATTGGGCCGCATCAAAAAAAGATTGAGATGTTACCGTTTCCGATTCAACTTGCTCCTTTTGCTGAGACTTGAACGTAATAAATTCAACAAAATCAAGAACTTGTTGCTGCTTCTCAGGAGGCAGTATGTCTAGCGTTTGCAAAATTTTCTGGGCTAAAGGAGACATAATTCTTAGTTTAGGATAAACAGTACACTCCTATTATGGCAGGAATCCGTGAACACAAACTGTGATATCAGAGGGCGATCGCTTTCCCTAGTTATAATCTTGAGAAAAGGGGCGATCGCTTTCCCTAATTGTAATATCGAGAGAAAGGGCGATCGCTTTTAGAAAGAAGGGAAAATTAGGGAGATAGGGCGATCGCCCTTTCCCCAAAATCATTATTAAGTCCTGATTCCGATTACTTTTCCCCACAGTATATTGAACTCAAGCTCATTTATTTCCCCTAAAACAAATGCAATTTATCGATGAATATCGGGACGCAGCACAGGTGCAGCAATATGCCAAAGCGATCGCCACCCTCACCACCCGCCCCTGGAAAATTATGGAAATCTGTGGCGGACAAACCCATGCCATCGTCAAATTTGGCCTCGATCGGCTCCTGCCTGAGGGCATCGAATTAATCCACGGTCCCGGATGCCCCGTCTGCGTCACTGCCGCCGAAATTATCGATGAAGCGATCGCCCTCGCTACCCAACCTAACGTGATTTTCTGCTCCTTTGGCGATATGCTGCGGGTGCCCGGTTCCTACACCACTGGAACTCAGGATGAGAATGGTGCCCCGGTACCCAGGGATTTGCTGATGGCGAAGGCGGCGGGTGGAGATGTCCGCATGGTGTACTCGCCCTTGGATGCGGTGGCGATCGCCCAACAAAATCCCGATAAACAGGTGGTATTTTTTGCGGTTGGCTTTGAAACCACCGCCCCCGCCACCGCAATGGCCGTTTACCAAGCCAGTCAGCAGCACCTTGATAACTTTTCCCTGCTGGTGTCCCATGTGCGGGTTCCCCCAGCGATGGACGCGCTGCTGTCCGATCCCAACTGTCAAGTCCAGGGTTTTCTGGCGGCTGGCCATGTTTGCACCGTGATGGGCTATGAGGAATATGGGGCGATCGCCACCCGCCACCAAGTCCCGATCATCGTCACCGGATTTGAACCCATCGATATTCTTCAGGGATTACACCGTTGCATTCAAGAACTGGAATCGGGCCAAGCCACCGTAGTGAATCAATATCAGCGCTCCGTCCGCAAACCGGGCAACCTTCCCGCCCAAAACCTGATCCAAGAAATATTTGAAGTGGTGGATCAATCCTGGCGCGGTCTTGGTCCCATTCCCAACAGTGGTTTGGGGTTACGTCCCGCCTATGCCATCCACGATGCCCAGAAAAAAGGGTTACTGCCCACCCCCCTGCACCCCGCTGCGAAGTCCACCGACTGTATCAGCGGCCTGATTCTTCAAGGCATCCACAAACCCCACGATTGTCCCGCCTTCGGCACCCAATGCAACCCCGATCATCCCCTGGGTGCGCCGATGGTATCCTCTGAAGGGGCTTGCGCCGCCTATTATCGGTATCGCCAACGAGAAGCGGCCTTCGTTTTGCAAAATCGGTAAAATGCGATCGCGCAGATTTGCCAGAGATGATGCTTGCAATGGCAGTTCCTTCCCTGCCTTATGGGGATGCGTAGGGGATTAGGCTGATTGACTGACAAAACTCAAACAGCCCTCACCCCAACCCCTCTCCCAGAGCGGGAGAGGGGCTTTCGACCCAAGAACCTGGTTTGAAGTCCCTTCTCCCCTTTTGGGAGAAGGGATTTAGGG
>JAYKIC010000652.1:0-5307 GCA_035284985.1 Leptolyngbyaceae cyanobacterium | reverse complement strand
GTTCTTCCAGTTCTTCCAAGGAGTATCGCCAAGCTTCCACGGCATCATTCAGCCGACCTTCCGCGTATAGGGCAAAGCCCAAGGCGTTGTAATAGAGGGGTACACTATCTTTACTAACCGCTTGTTCCCAAAATCCACGGGCATCTTCAACGCTGGCATCCGTGTCTGCATTGGCTCTCAGCTGTTCCCAAATCAACCGTCCTTGTAGAAATAAGACCTGGGGTTCGTCCAGCGCCATTGTATCCACTTTGTCTAGGATTTCGCTGACTTCCTCCCATTCCCCAGCGGCCAGTTTGTCGTTGGCATCGGATACTAAATCAACGGTTGCCACGGGGCCGGGGGGGGAGGGATTCTGGACCACAAACTCGCCATGGACTCGATATCCCACAAAGGCGATCGCCACCGCTGCCGCCACCCCACCAGCCATCTGATACAGCCAGGTCGGTGGACCCAGCCGCCGGGTTACCGGGGTTTTGGGTTCATCAATACGGGCGGCAATTTGCACGGATGGGGCTGGAATCAAGGGTTGGGGGCGATCGCTCGCTTGATGAACCAAGGCCGAGTTCCCCCCATGCTGCGTCACCTTGGCAGGGTCCACCTCATTGCTCTCCGTGCCAGGGTGGACCACTTCTTTTCTTGCAGTGGATTCAGCCATCGCTGTCGATCCGGGTGCTGGGACTAGCCCCGCACTTTCTCGCCCGGATATGTTTAGATTGACAGTACCCGCTCCCTCCCTAGTAGGCTGATCAGGTTCATGGCCGGACTCGTCGCCAGCATCCTGGGTTAACTCTGCCATCTCTTCAGGGGACAGAAGGAAATCACGGTTATCCCCCTGGGGATCGTCAAACCCATACAGATCGACATCAGCCGCAGAACTAATGGAGTCCAAATCGTACTCTGAGGTCATGGGGGCGATATCTAGCCCAGGGGCGATCGCCTCCACTCCCGCATTCTGGGGCGATGATCCCATGGTCGGGGTCGGAGCGTTGGTCTGTTCCTCCCCACCCGTGGGTGGTTCATCGCCCAACCAAGTTTCAGTCAATCCCATAGCGGGTTGGGGCATGGGGGCCGAGTCAGTGATGGCTACTGTGTCCCAATCCACCAGGGAAGGTGTGTTGAACTGGGGAATTCGGGCAAGGGAATCGGCAGGGTTATCTAGGAGGCGATCGCCCACCGTCAAATACCCATCAAAATCTGGATGAAGATACAGCGTCGGCAAGGCCCAATACAACTGGTTAGAACCGTAAGAGGCAAGCAGGGCCTGTCGTGCTCGACTCAAGCTCAAATCAACCGGATATCCCTGCTTTAGGTTGCGATAGAAAAAGCGCGTCAGGGCTAGGGCCACATCATCGGGAATCCGTTCAGCCATGGCCAGCACCGCTGGAATCCCTCGATTGACCAAAGCATCGGTCAAGGTTCGATCGGATTGATCATTCACCTTCTTCGACCCATTCGCCGTGTGCCCGCCTCGGCAGGAATTGAACACTGCCATCTGAATGCCATTATTCGCCAACAGCCCCGCCAAATCATCCCCGGTCATGGTTTCGGCCAGACCATTTTGATCCACTAGGTATAACTTGCCCCCCTCGCTACCCAAATCACTATGTCCGGCATAATGCAAAACATGATATTGGGCTTGCTCCAGCGCTTGGGCCAACTGGGTCCGACTGGGATGCTTGAGAATGGAAACCTGGATATCGGGTAACGTCCCCACCACATGCTCTTGCAAATGCTCTGACTGTAGCCGTAGCTCTTGCTGTAGCTGTCGTGCCTCTTGGTCCAAATCCAACTGGTCTTGATCCGTGGGCAGGGCTAAAACCATCAAAACCCGCACCACAGAGGATTTATTGGGGGTAACAGCCATTCCCGAACGGGCCATGTGGCGATCGGGTTGATAACGAGAAAACAACACATCGACCCCCGTGGCGAGGGGATGGGTCGTCAATCCCAACCCATCTCTGGTATGACCATGCATCACTTCCCACGGTAGCTTGGGTAGTTGATTCCCCTTCAGCCCCAAACGCAGCCGCAATACTTCGCCCCGATGCTGGGCAATGCCCTGAGCGGTCATCCAGCTATCCCGTAAAATGCCTTGGAATAAGTGCTGATACAGTTGTTGGCCCAGTTCCATGAAACTACTAACTGATGCCAAATCACCTGAATTTCCCACCTTAGACTGTCCCCGCAACAAACCCAGTAGGGGATCATTCATCAGTTGCCGGGTTTGTTCCAACCATCGATCCACAGGCCAGACCAACTGTTCCTCTGCTAAGGGAACACCCGGTGCAACCTGTTCAGTCCGAACCAAATACTCATTATCGCGAACAGGTGTGATTGAGATATGAAATTCTTGGGTCACTGCTCCAGCACCCTCCACGCTGGTTTACAAAATTGAGATGGAAACACGGCTGCGCCTTTAATCCGATACAGGCTTTCCTTTTGAGATTCCAAACCAATTGCGATCCAGAATCATTAAGAAAGAACCATGCCCGGAACAATAGCGAGCTTGCCAATGGACTTCATCTGTAAATCCATAGGGTGTTGCGACCA
The DNA here is from genome assembly GCA_035284985.1 of Leptolyngbyaceae cyanobacterium. Classification (GTDB taxonomy): domain Bacteria; phylum Cyanobacteriota; class Cyanobacteriia; order CAKZMO01; family CAKZMO01; genus JAAHGY01. The sequence goes on along the minus strand of JAYKIC010000652.1, from coordinate 2,757 downwards.
ACATCCATCACGAATGGCTAGCCGTAATACCAGGTATCAGCGCCCTTATACCGTTCTAGCGCACTCCTATTCAGAGTTGCATCCGTGGCGATATAAAGTTGCTGCCACCTAATGCTTTCTAGGTATCCAACCCCAAATCCGTAAAGTTCACCAAATTCATTTGTCATCTACTATCTAGGATGTCAAAAAAACAACCCTGCTCCCGATCCACTGGATTTTTCCTGAGCTTCGTTCCGGCCATTCGCGAACAGTAACACCTACTGTAGAGAGTTTGGGTTAGCTGAACGCTGTTGCGGACAAAAATATTATTTCCTAATACTATCAGACCAATTAATAATTAAGTGAGACGTTATAGCTTACCCTCACCACAGGATTGTTGATAGTTAGTTACTGGCAACCTCTAATGGTTGGAAGTAAAGGAAATCAGGTTAAGGATGCGCCAGTTTGGTAAGTCTCTAAATAGTCGAAAGCGCAGTGCCAGAATCATCAGCACCAGTAGGAGATGGAATGGCCAAGGAGCTGCAATTAAGGTGGCGACAGTGCTAATGAGGCCAACCGCGACGCAGGCGATCGCCCCTTCCTCAGAAATAGCCTCCAACTTTTCATACATCGCAGCAGCACTAGTAGCAAGCATCAATGAAGAGATAAACCACATAACTGAATATACCTAGTAACGTTGAAGCGTTCTCAGAGTCGATAACCCGAAGTTGTATCGACAGTGCAAAAATATATTAAGTAGTTTACGATACTTTTAGCTAAACAGCGCAACCAACTTAAGAGAAGTGTGGTGCAGAAAATAGGCTAGTGATACGGCTGGATAGCTTGCCCAGAGAGATAAGTAGCCTATTTAACTGGGCCAAATCACAAGAGGAATTTAATCGAATATTAACAAAGTCCCTGGCTTCATGTGGCTTTCATGAGCAGATACTTCTAGCAGTGGTTACAAGGGATCATGCTACAGTGATATCCCGATAGCGTTCAGGCCCAACAGGTGTGTGCTATGACTCAGAGTGTTCCTGCTGCCCTTGCCATCCATACTACAAGCTCTAGTTTGGGGCTATGCCTATCCCATCCCCCCAATGAAGTCAGTATAAAAACGTGGGATTTAGGTCGGGATCTGTCTAGCCAGCTTCACCCTCTTTTACGGGCATTTATGCAACCCTATGGTCTGGATCAGTTAGATTTTATGGCCGTGGCCACAGGTCCAGGTGGATTTACCAGTACCCGCATTGGGGTGGTCACAGCGCGCACCTTGGCCCAGCAATTAAACCTGCCGTTATTTGGCATATCATCCTTGGCGGCGTTTGCCTGGAATTGGGCGATCGCCTCCTCTCCCCCCCTTACTGACGGGACGGATGGACCTGCGATCGCCATCCAAATGCCCGCTCGACGAGAACAAATTTTTGCGGCCATCTACAGATTGGCATCCATCCCAGATATCCCCAATCTTTCTAGTAGCCAAACCTTGGACCGGGGTGGCGCTATGACACACCCAGCCAACAACCCTTCTCTGCAAATAACATCCCAACCGTTTCGCCTACAACCCTATCAGCCGGAACAGGTGCTAGACCTTAGCACTTGGCAACAGCAGTTGTCCCAATTTCCCCATGATGTCAAAGTTATATCAATTGAAGGCGACTTGGGCCATACTGCCATTGATGTTTTAGCCCTAGCATGGCAAGCTTATCAGGCCGGATGCAGACCCCATTGGTCCACAGTGCAGCCATTCTACGGTCAAAGTCCGGTGTAATTAACCCGGTGACATGGGGCGATCGCGCCCTCGCAATAGCAGCGCCAGAAGTGCCAACATAAGGTTCTCCATCCCAATTTTCGGACGCCTCTATTCAGAACTGTAAAGTTTAAGGGGGAACACATCTGCGATCAGAGGATATAATTGAGGTATCAAAGCAAACGTTAGCTGTTTCTGTTTTACGTTAGGTGAGTCATATCAATTAAGCCTTAACTAATGCTGTGCAGGAATTTGGCACGATTACTGTTACAAAAGTGTGTCTTTCAATATCGATCTATGCTTCAAGATCCGCAGACCATTCGCCATTACCAACGAATAACTGATGCATTCAATGATCAGTGGGATCGCGGTTACAGAACTGATGACTTGCGTTTCTATCTAGATGGTTATCTTGCAGCGTTGCGTAATTCAAACGAAATCGAGCCATTCCATATCCATCGATTGGAGGAGGAAGTGACTCGATTCCTCTATGATCCTTCAAATTTTCTGATGAGAGAAACCGAGTTGGATTATCGGTAGAAAATTGTCCTACAGCTTAGGACTGCCGCGTTTTAAACGGCCGCGTTTTCAGGTTGCCCCGTTCATGAGGTTGCTAGAAAATAAAGTGCCAAGCAACTGGAGTGACTCCGTTGAGTAGGTCCATGGACTCGCAACCCAGGTTGTTCTGCTTTAGAGTGGGTGAAGGTTGGTGAGGTTTGGCATGGGAACGGAAGCTAGGGCGTTGGGACCGTGCTTTTGTCATATCTTCCGGTTTGGTAGTATTTGGAAACGTACCAGACATGTTAAAGGCTGGGGACAAGAGGTAGGCTAGAGTTTCCATGAGGTGCATCCTTCAATTGCTATAGGCTTGATATCTTGAATTAAACGCCATGACCAGCCAGGGTAGGGGTAGGACTGAACCACTTTGTCGGATGGCTGACTTATAGGCAACTGCTATTAGCATAGCGATGATTCCACCGTAATTTTTCGGTGGCGCATATAATCTTTTTATAGACAATTTTGGCAGT
>JAYKIC010000651.1:0-12820 GCA_035284985.1 Leptolyngbyaceae cyanobacterium | reverse complement strand
TATCGTTCGGTCTTTGACTATTTCTCCATCCTAAAACCAGGCGGAACCTATGTTTTGGTTGGAGGTTCTACAGCTCGATTTTTTCAAATTTTACTCTTCGGATCGTTGATTTCAACATTCAGTCGTCGCAGGGTTACTGCATTGGCTTCTACCCCGAATCTATCTGATCTTCAGTGTTTGAAAGACTGGCTTGTTGCAGGGGCGATCGCCCCTCTAATTGACCAAACCTATCCCCTAAAAGACCTTTCTATGGCTATGCGTCAACTAGAACAAAGACAAGTCGTCGGAAAAATCGTTATTCAGGTTTAACTCAGTCGTCTTTACAAGGTTGTCTTTACAAGAAAAAAGCACGTTATCTTCTGAAAACATAGCTATAAAACTCTATAGGGTCTAAATTCCAATCTATGAATATTAATCTTTTAGTGGTTATTAGCGGTCTCGGCTTATTTTTGCCTGGTTTTCAAGTGCTCTCGTGTGAACCAACCTCTGAATCCCCGTCTTCATCGTCAACACTCCCCTCCCCAGTTGAACCGATATCAGAACCCGATGTGGCAGCAAACCTTCCAATCCTTAATCTGAATCCACTTCCCTTACTTTCTGATGCTGAAATTGAAGCCCTGCAAACACATTTGACGCAGGGGATTGATACCTGGTTTGGGTTGGCAGGTATCAATAAAGTTCCACCCCCACCCCCATTAACCGATGAACTCCGGAATTACCAAGAAACATGGCGTACTGTGAATCCTGATATTGTTCCTTTCTTAGGACAGTGGCACAACGACGAAGCTTATTCTTATTCATTAACTATTTTTCCTTCCCAAACAGAAGGAGAAGTCTGTGTATTGGAATTTAAACCCGAATGGAGTTTGGATATTTTTAACGAGGTTACAGGCGAGTATGGTAAAGACATTATTAGTGAGCAAATTCTGAGATTTTCGCTTGCCACTGTGCAAGATAGACAACTCCGTAGCAGCCAGATTCGCTCGCTTGATTCAGCAATGAGCACTGCTAACTATGCTGTCGGCGAATCTTATACAGTTCTATTTATGAGTTTGATAGACGCTCAAAACGTTAATCGTGTTGTAGCGTTATCCTCGCCACCAACCTTACCCAGTGAACTCCCTCTTCCATTGATCTCACCTGTTTCTCAAACGCTAAATGACTATGGCTGTATTACAGATTTATAGCGGTGGGAAGTTGATTAAGACCATACTTGAGGCGTTGCATCGCTACTCAATTACGTGTGGTTAATATGCTGGCACAGTGCTGTATATCTTCTAAAGCTAAAGATGATAAATAATGATGAGTAGTTTTGCGATGCAGGAAAAAACTTTCTCAGGGTATCTGACCCGTAGCTTAATTCAGTTTGCATCTCATCAGGGTGTAGATATCGAGCAGCTTTGTTTGAAGGTTGGCCTCGATCTAACAGTGCTGACAACCCCGGATCAACGCATTTTTGCCTCCGTTTATTATGCTGTGTGGCGCGAGATTGTTAAACAAATTGGTGACGAGAATTTAGGTCTACATTTTGGGGAAGCCTTTAATGTTGGTAACTATGGAATTGTTGGGTATGTTCTACTCAATTGCCCAACCTTAGCTGATGTCTTCGAGAAATATTGTCGCTACACTTATCTCTTTTGCCAGGGAATTCCTAGCCAACTTTCGGTATCAGATGGGATGGCATTTTTTGAGTGCCATCTAAGTCCTAACTTTATATTTCAGAGTGGTTTGTTCAAAGAATCACGATATGATGCTGAATGTACCTTTGCCTCGGTCTTAGCGGCTGTCAAATCCCTTACAGGTAAGGAATTGTGTCCATCAATGGTGGCATTTCGTCATGCTCCCCCTGCGGACTTATCAGAGTATCAACGCATTTTTAAAGCTGAACTAAAATTTTCAATGCCGTTTAATCGACTTGTCTTTAATGCTGCACATTTAGATTGGCCTGTTTTATCCAGTAATGCTAACTTGCTCTCTTTTTTTGAGCAGCAAGCAGATACAATGTTGGAGATTCTGAATGAGGCTGAAGGGGCAATGCCTGTTTGCAAGGGGAATTGCTACACCCAAAAAGTTGCCTATCTCATTGCAGAGCGACTGGAAGGATCTATCCCTAAAATTGACGCGATCGCTTCTGATCTTGCAATTAGTACCCGCCATCTCCAGCGAGAATTACAAGCGGAAGGAACCTCATTTCAGAAATTACTGGATAAGACTCGAAAAGAATTAGCCCTGCGGTATTTGAAAGACCCTACATTTTCGATTCATGATATTGCCTTTTTGTTAGGTTTTTCGGAGCCAAGTGCGTTTAACCGGGCATTCAAACGTTGGACCGGGAAAACACCTCGATGTTATCGGTTAATACGGTGAATATGAACTCGCTTCTCTCTTGAACTCGTTTCATCAGATTCTGGGATGGAGATTTACGGGATTGAGATGGGTTAGATTTAGTCAGTAAGCGAGTTAGAAAAGCCAGAATTTTCATGATTCCCATTAGTATTTGTCTGAAGAGAAGCAAACACGCTCAGACTCAAGTCAGTTGGAAACGACTAGCGAGAAGAATCGATTTTATTGAGTATAGTTCTTACGGCATTTAAAATAGCATCGGGTTGATCGATCCAGACAAAATGCCCACTGTTTTTGGCCTCAACTTGAAGACAATTTGTCGATAGTTTACATAATTCTACGTGCATATTCTCTCGCAACTGATTAGCGCCTTTCAGCGGGATAAAAGTAGTCCAAAAGGAAGGTTTGAAGAATGAATCAGCTTTAATACTGACGATCGGAATTGTTCCAAACTGGTTTGCGACACGAACCTGACGCGCACTGTTGTCTAAATTCATCATCTCTCGACTCATCGTAATCCAATGTTTGGAACGACAGAATGAGCGTTTTACCCATTTAAGAGAATCTTGGGAGAAGTGACGCAATTCAGGCTTTAATAATTCAAATACTCTGAAAATTCTTAAAAGTCGAATAACCCCAAGCATGGAGCCTAATACAGACATTAAAAAGCCTGAGATGAAAAAGAGTTTCAATGCTCGTAATGGAAGAGACATCATTAGCATTCCTGCCTCATGTAGCCCGTCTGTCAGGACAAGACCCGCTACTTTTTCAGGAAACTGATGGGCATACAGTCGGACATTGTAACTGCCAAACGAATTACCGACTAAAATGTAAGGTGGTTTGATTGCAGCTTGAGTTAGGAGAGTATCTAATTCCTTCACAATTTGGTGGCTGTTTCGAGGATAGGGACTGTGATCACTCCATCCATAGCCAGCGCGATCGTAGATACATACTCGTGTTAGTTTGGATAACTCTTGAATGAGAAAATAGCCTTCTACACCTCCTAAACTATGATCCAGAACAATTGTTGGACTAGCTTCTCCTAAGGTATAAAGATGGAGTCGGTGGGAACCCACATCAATCAATTGACCTGGTGGAGGTGAACGATCTTCTAACCAAATAGCGATCGCTTGATAAAGTGTTGTAGCCACTAACACCAGAACCTGAATTGAAATCGGCATCGTTCCTCCTTTTTGCTAGTTAACTATAACTATAGTAATCATTAGAGAGAAACTTTTTAAGCAGTGGAATAGTGTTGCTAATAATCAACTAAATTTGGGGCAACAGGCGATCGCATCCTCTTCTCTGGCTCTAAATAGCGATCGCCCTATCCCAAAATCCCAATACCCATAGCATTCTGCTCTCTTAGGTCTGCGATCGCCCCTCTCTAGCCTAACCAGGGCGATCGCGCCAAAAATGCTTGTACTATTAGCTGTTCATACTAGATTCAGGGAAATTACAGTAGACTAGGGAGTGGAGACACTAAGGGTAGTTTGTTAACATTCAACACACTAGTCCTAAAAAACTTCAACGTTTTGTGGCTGAATGCTGCATCAGCCCTCTTATATGACGCAAAGATAGGATGCAACGGAAGCCTGTTTGGTAAGGATTGCGATCGCCATGAGAACCCTGAGCCTATTTGACGCGGATCGGTTGACCCTGCCCAAGAGTATTGAACTCACGGTGGAGTCATTGCGGCAATATGGGGAGTTTTATCAGCATTGGGCGATCGCGTTTTCCGGGGGTAAGGACTCAACAGCAACCGTCACCCTTATCGCCCACCTACTGGAAACCGGACGCATCCCCAAACCCGGATCTATCACCGTTCTCTATGCCGACACTCGTCAAGAGTTGCCGCCCCTGCACAATGCGGCGATGAAGATTATGTCGGAATTGCGGGAAAGAGGCTTTGATACCCGCGTGGTTTTGCCTGAGCTGGATTTGCGCTACTTCGTCTATATGCTGGGTCGGGGAGTGCCACCACCGTCGAATACGTTCCGCTGGTGTACGCCCAAGCTGAAGGTGATGAGCATGGAGCGGGAGTTGGAGCGGCTGCGGCAGGACCGGGGCGAGAAATTTCTAATGCTGACGGGGGTGCGGATTGGGGAGAGTGCGGCACGGGATCAGCGGATTGCCCTCAGTTGCACCAAGGATGGCGGTGAGTGTGGTCAGGGCTGGTTTCAGCACAGTTCGTCGAATGCGGTGGCGGATACCCTGGCCCCGCTGGTTCACTGGCGGGTGTGTCATGTGTGGGACTGGCTGATGTTTGAAGCGCCCATGATGGGATTTTCGACGGATGCCATTGCCAAGGTCTACGGTCAAGATACGGCGGAGGGGGAAGAACCGATGAATGCCCGGACGGGATGTATCGGCTGTCCGCTGGTGACAAAGGATGCAGCGTTGGATCGAGTGGTGGCGCGGCCAGAGTGGGCGTATCTAGCCCCGTTGCAACAACTCAGGCCGCTCTATTGGGAAATTAAGAAACCCCAGTATCGCCACCGCAAGCATGGGGAAGTTAAAAAAGATGGTTCCCCGGCAGCAAAGCAGAATCGCCTGGGACCGCTGACGTTGGAAACGCGGCGGTGGATGTTGGGGCGAGTGTTGGCGATTCAATCTGAGGTGAATCAGGCGGCAGAGCAGTTGTCAATGCCCAAGATTAGTTTGATTAATGATGAAGAACGCGATCGCATTTTGGAATTAATTGAAGCGGAAACGTTTCCCGAAAAGTGGGATGGCACGGAACCACATGGTGATGAATGGTTTGAGGAAATTTTACCGGATGGTAGCATCCAGCCTTTATTATTTGATCAGGTCTGAACAAATTGAGGATGGCGTAATAGTGGCGAATTGAATTATTATCTTGATTTTCTTCGCTCTGTGCTGGAACTTTCACTTTGCTTGTGAAGCAATACCCACAAAATCTTCAATGTTTTTGATATTTGGATCACCAGCTAAATAACCAATACCCCGATGTAGGTGTAGCCGAAGTTGAGTCGTTAGCACTTCCTGGTCAGTGCCTAGCCCATCGCTGTGGCAACGTTGCTTGAGGGCGATCAGGAGTTGATCGGCTATTCCGCCTCCAAATACCTGCCAACTCATTTCTACATTACTGTCGGCGGGAATGGGAACGGGCGAGGGTGGCGAGGGTTCCGCCAAGGAGCGACACAGTGCCCAGCGACACAGCACATTCCAGTGGGGAATCTTGGTGATGCGCTTGAGTTTGATGAGTTGGTCTTTGGCAGTTTGGGAGAGTTTGATCCGATCGAGGGGTGGGTGCATGGGGAGTGAGTGGGTGGGTGAGTTGGGGAGTTGGGGAGTGGGGGAGTTGGGAGTTGGGGAGTTGGGGAGTTCTAAGTTTTGGCTATTTCTGCCTTCTCTTCGTTCTTCCGTCTTCCGTCCTCGTTCTTCCGTCTTCGTTCTTCCCTATGGTGTCGGGTTGAGGATTTGGGTGGTGGTGAGGGTGAGGGTCGGGAATTGGGGCGATTGGATGGGACTATCATCGGTGAAGGTCTCAATTTCGTACCAGCCATCGATGAGGGTGAGAATCAAGATTTGTTGTTGTTCGGGATCAACGATCCAGTATTCGGGGATACCTCGTGTGCCGTACTCTGAGCGTTTGTATCGATAGTCGCGATCGCGATTGACCTTGCCTGGGGAGACGACTTCTATCACAAGTAGTGGAGTGGGCATCGCTTCTGTAATCGTGCTGCGATGGCTTTGGTGTAGCGTTTCAGCTAATTCAGAACCCAAGATAATAAGATCCGGGATACGAACTCGATTGGATACCACAATTTCTGTGTTGTGCCGCACCCAGTTGAACGGTACTACCTGCAAGAATTGGGAAATGAGAAACATTGTGATTAGCAAATTCTGGGGGCTTTCCGGTGGCATTACAATAGTTTCTCCGTCTTCAAATTCTTGGAGACTATCATATTCGGTGTTTGACGTTAGATAGTCTGTCAACGATAATTTGGCTGACCTGGTTGTTACCATACCATCCTCCAACATCCTTACTCTTCAACATCTCATCGACTGATTGTAACTATTTTCAGTCGAACTGGCGATCGCATATTTCAAGTAAATGCCGCAGGAATCCCAAGACAATTTCAAGGTTGCCGATAGCGAAAGGAGGGCTTTCTTTAACTAACCTGGTCGGTTCCAAACAATAAAACTGCCAGGTGTCACCATTAGTAACAATGCCAAATATATCCAAGGATGCTGTTGGTTCTGCCATTGACAGGCTTGCATTTCTACTAAGCATTGGGCTAAACCTTGCTCGAAGTCATCTTCCTTGGCCATCTCTACCAGAAGTATCCTGCAACAACCTCTGAACACCGCTGATTGTGATCGTATTTTAATAAGTATTCACGGGCGATCGCCCCTTGTTCTCGCAATAACCCCACTTCATGATCCCGGATTTCGGTGTCGGTGGAGAGGAGAATCACTTGATGGCTGGCTTGGGGGAAGTAGCGTTCCACGAGGTTTTGGCGGTGTTTGGAATCGAGGCGACCCAGGGGGGTGTCGATGGCGACGGGGAGGTGGCGACCGGAAGCCCGTGCGAGTCCCCAGAGGAGGGCGATCGCCAATAGTTGCTTTTCCCCGGCAGAGAGGCGATGTTTGGGCACAGGTTCCCCGTCATGGTCGAACAGGTAGAGGGCGAAGCTATCGGTGTCGATTTGGACGCGATGCACTAGGTTGGATTTGTGCAATAGGTAGAGGAAGCATTCGGTGATTAAGGTTTCCAGGTGGTTGAGTTTCTGAAGTTTGAGCCGTTGTTTGTAAATCGCTAGGGTTGCCTGGACTTTTTGAGCGGATTGGAGGAAATGGTCGGTGTTCTTGAATTCAATGACCTGTTGGCTGTAGCTGGCTAAGTCTTTTTTGGTGCGTTCGATGGCCTGTTTGGCCTGTTGATAGCAGCGGCTGGCTTGTTCCAGATCGGCTTGGAGTTGGGTAACGGTGGCTTGGCGATCGCGCACGGTATTCGCCAATTTTTCGTAGATTTCGGGGGCGGCGGCGGTGGCGAGGTAGCGATCGAGGGAATCGCGGTGGGCCTGATTTTCTTGCAATGCTTTGAGGGTTTGTTGGGCTTCCCGCACTTGGTTGGGTAATTCCTGCTCCAGAATATGGCTGAGGCGGTGAAACTGTTGCAGGTTGACACCGAGCCATTGGGCCGATGCTGCTTGGCTGAGTTGTTGGGTTTGGTCAGCGAGAAAGGTTTGGATTTGCTGAATTTGGTTGGGGGAAAAGTCGTGGGTTTGGATAAATTCCAGCAGTTCAGCCTGTTGAGTTTGAATTAGCTCTTGGGCGGTGGCAAACTGCTGCTGTTTGATTTCGGCTTGGGCTTGGGTTTGAGCTTGGGTGAGCAAGGATTTCACTAGCATCAGGGGCAGGGGACCACTGGCAAGATCGCGCAGATGTTCCTGGTGGGATTCCTGCTCCGTTTTGGCTTGAGCCAGTTGCAGCTCCAGTTGCGCTTTTTCGGCGGCGATTTTACCGCCTTCAGCGATGAATTGTTCTTGGGCGGTTTTGAGGGCGATTTCAGCTCGTTCTAGTAGGGGACGGAGGTGGGCGCAGGCTTGGTGGGCGGTTTTACGTTCAACTTCTTGGGTGGCAAGGGTTTGCTCAATTTCGTCCAGCTTCTGTTGATCCTGTTGGTTGGCTAACAGTTTGCGCTTGCGGCTGATTAGCACGTCCAGATCGGTGGAAAGGCGATCGGGTAATTCCAGTCCCAGTAGGTTACGGATGGCGTTGATCACGGTAGGAGGCAGGGTGAGGTCTTCGGCTAGGTCTTTGACTTGTTCGCCATCAAAGAGAAAGAGGTTGGAAATGCCGAGGGGCAAGATGGCTTCGATCCGTTCGTCCCATCCGTTGGTGAGATCGGGGGAGAAAGCACCATTCAGAAACACCTCCAAATCATCCCGTCCGTTTTTGGGTAGGTGATACCAGGTGCGGCGTATCCGTAGTTCATCGGGTTGGGTGGAACCGGAGGCATCGAGTTGGGTGAGGGTTTGGTGGATGCAGAGTTCGATTTGGGTGGGTTGATCGGTGGCATAACGGTTGCGGCTTTGATTGAGGAAGTCGTGGTAGGCCAGGTTGCCCCGCGAGGAACATTGTGCCCGTTGGCCGTAGAGGGTGAGGCGGATGGCATCCATGAGGGTGGTTTTGCCGCCCCCGTTGAGGCTGCCGATGAGGATTATGGGCTGACCGCCAAGCACGGGGGCGTTGTCGGTATGGCCAAGCACGGGGGCGTTGGCCGTACGGGGGTGGAGGTGGAGGGTGTGGCGATCGCGGTAGGGACCAAAATTTTGTAGGATGAGTTCTTGAAAGATCATGGATTTCTACCTTTGGCAAAAGCAGCGGACATTGGCAGTAAACGATTAGTGAGTCTAGACCCTGATAACTGGGTCAAGTGGGTCACGCAGCAAAATAATGTGGTAGCCCAGGAAATTCTCAGTTCTGATTTTCAATGGGTCAGCCGTGAAAGTGATGTGCTGGTCAAAGTTCATAGTCCCACCGTAAAAACGTTTTTGGTGCTGAGTGAATTGCAACTCCGCTATACGAAGTGGATGCCTCGGCGCATGAGGGCTTATGCGGCGTTGGCAGAGGAACGATACGATTGTCCAGTCTATCCGGTCTTGATCAACATTTTGCCTCCAGCTTCAACGGTAAAAATTGCATCTCACTATCAATCTGAGGTTCTAGGGTTAACAGCCCGACAGGATTATCGGGTGATTAATCTGTGGGAAATTGATGCTGATTTAGTGTTTCAAACGCCTCTTCCCTCCTTGCTGCCATTTGTGCCAGTTCTACGGGGAGGTAATGATGAATCACGAATTCGGATGGCATTACAGGAACTGCGGACCGATGAGCGATTGAACGAGTTAGAACCGTTGCTGGCGTTTTTTGCTACATTCGTCTTAGATTCTCCAGTTGTTCGACAAATCATGAGGTGGGATATGGTAGTACTGCGTGAATCGCCCTGGTATCAGGAAATTTTGCAGGAAGGGCTAGATCAAGGATCAAAGCGGGAGGCGATCGCCCTCGTATCAAGATTACTGGTTCGTCGAGTTGGGATAGAGGCTTTAGAATGGCAAGAACGCCTGGAAGTTCTTACTCTCGAACAGTTGGAAACATTGGCTGAGGATTTGTTGGATTTTTCCACGGAAGCTGATTTGGTGGCATGGATGGAGCAGTTGGGGTGAGGAGTGAGTGAACAGATAGAACTGGGGGCTGGGCTGATGGTGATGAATGTTACGACGGCGTTCGATGGAGAGTCGGCGGATAAGCTGGCATATATCCAAGCGCAAACCAATGAAGACATTGCGGAGATCCTGGATCGGGCGTTGGCTGGACTGGGCGTAGCCCGTATCGATTGGTATTACCAACAATTGCGACAGCCTGCGAAGTCTCCCTTGGAGATTTTTGAGGATCTAGGTTTGGTCGGCTGTATCGATGATGCAGAACCTGATTTGTCTAGTGCCTATCAGTCCCATATTCAGGGCTATCTCCAAGATAAACAACAGCAAGACCGATTCTAACCAATCCGCAGAACGTCGTTTTTTAGGGGCGATCGCACTGACTTTGCCGTTTACCGCTGGAATACAACCCAACCATTCCAAAATCTCCTAGATAATTTTTAGTTTTCCTCCTCCACGCCAAAATCCAAAATCTAAAATCTAAAATCCAAAATCTTACTACTCTCTCTTCCCAAACTTCATCGCTCCCCAACTCGATAGGGTTTCCTTAATCGGCGTGAGGTCGTCGGTGGAATGAACCGCTTCTACGTCCTGCTTTAACTGGCGGGTGGCTTTGGCGTGGTCAATGGCCTCTGCTTGATTGCGGGAGCTAGAATCAAAGCATTTTTCCAGTGCGTCAAAGATGCCCACTCGTCGGGCGTGGAGTTGATACTGTTGCTCGGTGGCGAGGAGGCGGGTGATCAGTTCAAAGTGCATGGGGTCGGTGTGGGTTTCGGTGCAGATTTGTTGGAGGAGGTTCCATTCGTCTGCGCCTAGGTGGGCGGCTTCGGTGCTGGGGTGAGCATCATCAAAGGGTTCTCCAGTGATTTCTTGGTAGATGCGGGGGAGGCTGTCGTCAAACTCGTGTTTTTCTTTGAGCCAGATGCGGCGGATCTCTCGCAGTTCATCGAGGGAGATCAGTTCAATGGTTTTCAGGTCAGTGGGGGCGGCGGCGCGGACTTGTTGCTGGGTAGTGAGTAGGCGGCGCAACAGATGCTCTCGCCAGGATTTGAGGTAGGGTCCGGGGACGTTGGTGACTTCTCGCTGTTGCCCGTCGTTGATGCTGCGTTCAAACAGGTGAACGTTTCCGGTGATGCGGCGAAAGTCGCGGTGTTCTCGTTCGGCTTCCCGTTTGGCATCGCTGCGAAAGTCCAGTTCATCCCGGAAATCCAGCAGGGGTTGCATCCATTCCCGTGATTCGTCGTTGAGAACCATAGCTTCCATTGATTTGTCCCGATCCACTAGGGTACACACCCAGCAACCGAAGCGGGAACTGCCGCAACTGGGGGTGGAGGTGTCTACAACTAGGGGGCATTCGTTGTCGGCGGTGGCTCCGCGATAAATCTGAAACAGGTCTTTGTTGCTGTGTCCCCAGGGGTTTTGCCACTGCATTAGGTAGAGCCAAACGTGATCGGTGGTCCAGTCTTCGATGGGGCTGTAGATCAGGGAGTTGGGGAGGCTGGCGTTGGGGCTGAGACGGTCCCTCAATCGAGTCCGGGCGTGTTTTTTCATGACGCTGGCCCGTTTGCTGCTTTCGGCTTTGCGGGTGCCCAGCACGAGGATGGTTTCGCCATGTTCGCGCACGACGGTGCGGACAAAGTGGTTGGCGGGGTGGATTTTCATCCGTTCGGTACACCAGCGAAATTTTTGCCGGGGAGCCGGATAGCCTTTGCCGATGAGGTTGACCCAAAAGGTGTCTTGGAGGCTGGGGTGGAGTTGATGAGGGCGAAAGGGGAGGTTTTCGGCTTGGCTGGTTGTTGCCATTCGCTGGAGCGATTGGTGTACCCAGGTGGAAATGATGGGGTTTTCGACGAGGGTGTCGGTGGAGATGATGTGGACGGGTTTGGTTTGGTCGTCGGGTGGCAGGGAGGCTATGGCAGTCCATACCAGTTGCAGGACGGCGGTGCTGTCTTTGCCGCCGGAGTAACCGACGATCCAGGGGATATCGTCCATTGTATAGAGGGCTTGGATCTCGGAAATCAGTAGCATTACGTCGGTGCGAACTTCTTCAGCCAGATTGGGAGCAGAATAAACGGTAAACATCAACCAGACTGATTTATGTTTACCGCATCTGAGCCAATCGAAAACAGATAAAGATTTCACAGCAGCGGTAAGTATTTAGTCAACACTCGCATCACCTCACCCGATGGAATGTGCAACGGTTTCGATAAATCCGGTGCATCCAATGCCTGACTCCACTCAAATACTTCCGCAAATCGCAGATGGTGCAACACATGGATAATCGAGTTCACCCCTTGCCGTGAACCAATCAACAGCAATCGAACAGGCTCTCGATCGGGGGCATTGTTGGCATACACATTCACCGACACCCGTACATGGGGCACCGCTGCCGGATTCACACCCGATTCAACAAAGCTTCTCGTGGTCATTCGCATATTGTCGCCTTTATGGACTACAGAACTTTCAAGAACTATATCATCTTGTAGTCCATTTGGACTCACTTTATTTACTGAAATCCTGACCTCTGACAATATTGAGGTCATGGGAAAAGCAGGACGAGTCTTAAAGCAGGTATTGGATACCTACAACATCAGTCAAACCAAGCTGGCACAGGAGTTAGGGGTTGGTCGTTCCAATGTCTACCGCTGGGTCAACGAGGTGCGCGATCCCAATTCTGAAACGGTGATCGCTATCATTAGGGCACTAGCCAAAATAAATGAAGATGCAGCTTCCAACTTCAAATCACTTTACTTAGAACCATAAGTTGGTGTTTATGCAATCCGCCAAAATTCTCGATGCCATTGCAGAGATTCCATGCTCGGATAGTAATCTTCCCGCTGCGGTAGGTGAATGATTTCATTGTTGAACTCTTGCATTGTTCTGGAATAATCTGGTGGTTCTTCGGTAATGCGATCGCCCGGTACAATTATCCGGTAATCATCACTAATTCCAAACCAACCTCGATCAAAAGCCCAGTGATGATTTTTGCAAAGGGCTAGTCCATTCTCAAACCGATCATCTCGAAACTCTGAAAACGGTTTAATATGCGCCCCATCGACAATATTTTGATTGTCAGAACTGATGATTTTCAAATGACAAAAGGCACAACGCTGTTCGTAAAGCGATACCACAATCCGCCGAAATGCTGCACTTCTGACAAAAGTGCGATCGCCATCTTTCAAATCATCAACCTGATAAACTGCTCCACCTTTCTCAAAGAGTTTCAACTGAATTTCTTCAAATTCATCAACGGTGTAAAGTTGGTTAATTTCTTCAGAGTT
>JAYKIC010000650.1:0-7243 GCA_035284985.1 Leptolyngbyaceae cyanobacterium | reverse complement strand
GGAGGTTTCCTTTACGGCAGAACCTGTTGCACGGATCTCGTGCAAATTGGTGAGATAAGCTTGAAACGCAGATACAGACATATCGCCAGAGAGAGTAACTAGTGTAGTTGGCTTCTTATCTTATAGTCTTTCATAAGATATCTCTCTATGTTTTGCCAAAATCTCAAGCTATTGACCCATTAAGAGTCAAGATTGAGATAAAACGTTTCAAATTTTTACTTTGCTATTGGTTTTGGAGAAACCCATTCAGATGAAGACACGGACGTATCAGAGAAGGCGATCGCTCTCTAAGCTAAAACTTGAAAGAAAACTTACTGAAGTTTTGGTGCTAAAGGCGATTGCCTTTGGTCTTGTAATCGTTCATGTTCAGAGTCAGGCCAATCATCAATCCACTCTAACTACCCATCCTGCAACAATGACTTAAATGTTTTTAACATCGTGTTGCTTTTTTGAGAAAGTGTTTTGAATTCTGCATATTTTATCGTCAATTCAGAGAACAAGCGATCGCGCAATTTCAGCTTTCGGATTCTAGATTTTGGTGGGTGGGGTACGATAGGCACTAACGCACAGGCAAGCCCACGCCTTTTAGAGTTGACATTTTAGCTTAGCAACACCAACCTTTAGTCCACCCCAAAGCCCCGAACAGAGCCAACCCCATCATTAATCCCCACTTCAAATCGAACGCGATCGCGCTGCTCTCCCTGCCGCACTTCCAAGGTCCACACCCCCGGTTGTAAAGGCCAAAAATAGGAAGCGCTGGTGTCAGCGGTGCGGTCAAGGCGATCGCCATTCAACCACCATTCAACGGATTGCCCCGGAGCCAACCCAGCCACTTTGAACGCTAGCCGTTGATGGGGATCGGTGCGGCCAGGGGTGTAGGTGCTGGGGAGAAGGAAGCGATCGCCCTCCAGGGGTGACACAATCCGAAGTTGTTCTAACGGGAACGCAGGGGAGGCTTGTTGGGCCAACCATTCGTCATATTCTGCGGGAAGATTAAGGCGATAATTGGGCACATTCCCCCTGGTATCCGTAACGGGTTGATACACCGTATCGATTTCCTGCTCATAGGTCGCCAGATCCTCAGGATAAAAGTATTCTTCCACTACCGTGGGACAAGCAGCGGTTGGCTTTAACCCAGAGAGGGCACAAATGGGACGTTGGGCTAATTCTGACGGTGGGGGCAAGGGGGCAGGATCTTGGTCGCTGTGGAGGTGGAGCATAATCCGGTTCCACAGGGGTGCGGCCCCGGTGACACCAGACACCTGGCGCATGGGGGTGCCGTCAAAGTTGCCAACCCAGGTGGCGACGGTGTAGTCACGGGTGAAGCCCACGGTCCAGGTATCGCGGTAATTGGAGGAGGTGCCCGTTTTCACCGCCGCATCAAAGGGCAGGCTCAGGACGGAATCCACGCCAAAGGAACGGGCACGGGCATGGCGATCGCTCAACATATCCGTCACCAAGGCCCAGGTAGTGGCGGTATCCGTTGTCGAAAGGAGATTTTGCCCGGAATCGACAACCTCATCACTACTCAAAACCTTGAGTGGAACCACCTGTCCCTGATGGGCCATCGTCAAATAAGCCTGAGCTAATTCCCATAAACTGACTTCCCCACTACCCAACGCCAATCCCAAGCCATAATGCTCTGGCGACTGATCCAAATGGCTAAATCCCAGATCATGCAAACGCTGGAGAAATGGGGGCACTCCCACCCGCTCCAGTACCCGCACCGCTGGCACATTCAGAGAATTGGCCAAGGCCAGTCGCACCCGCACCGGACCTTGAAAGGTGCCGTCGTAATCCGTGGGGTTATACAACTGGGCACCGGGGATGGGGTAATAGGTGGGTACATCTGCCAAAATCGTATTAGGACGGATCTGGTTTTGCTCTAACGCCAACTCGTACAAAAAGGGTTTAAGGGTAGATCCGGGTTGCCGTAATGCTTGCACGCCGTCATTTTGGCCATTGCGGCGATGGTCGAAGTAATCCACCGCGCCCACATAGGCCAATACCTCGCCGCTGTGGTTATCGATGGCGATCGCCGCCCCTTGTTGGACATTGTGATCCGCCAACGACCGCACCACCTGCGTCACCTGGGTTTGAACAAACTGCTGTAAGTCCCGGTCCAGGGTAGTTTGAACCGCTGGGGGATGATCCGCTGGCAGTTGCTCTGCCACCCAAAAGAGAAAATGGGGAGCCGCTTGAATGCCGTACTGGCGGGGGTGGAGGGTAAGTTCGGTGGTAAAAGCGCGATCGCCCTCCGCTGCCGTAATCCAGCCATCCTGCACCATCTGATCCAGCACATACCGCTGGCGTTCTTTTAACACCTCCCAGTAATAATAGGGGTTCAAATAGGTGGGATTATTGGGTAACGCCGCCAAAATACTGGCTTGAGCCACGGTCAAATCGCGGGAGGATACGCCGAAATATATCAACGATGCCGCTTCCACCCCGTAAATATTACTGCCCATCGGAATCCGATTGACGTAAGCCGCGAGAATCTCATCCCGGTTCATCCCTGCTGCTAGCCGCCATGCTGTCCAAATTTCCGCCACCTTGCCCCCAACGGTGCGGGGACTAGGGTGAATCATCCGAGCCAACTGCATCGTAATGGTCGAAGCACCACTGACAATCCGCCCCGCCCTGGCACTGTTGTAACTAGCGCGAACCATCGCCCTCAAATCCAGAGGGCCGTGGTGATAGTAGCGCCCGTCCTCCGCCGCCAGCATGGCTTGGATGAACACAGGTGAGATATCTGCCAAATCGACGACCATGGTGTGATCTTGATCCCGACTCAGGAGCGTCCCTAGGGGCTGACCGTGGCGATCGCTCACGGTCACCGCTTCATCCACCTGGGCCAAATCTGTAGCGCGAATGGGAGCGAGGTAGGGGAGCGATCGCCCCACTCCAGCCATGCCCACAATCATGACCCCAATCAGGATCGGACGGGGCAGGGAATGGAATCGTCCTTGTCCGAGGGTGGACCGCATCTGAGACCAAGCACCAACGAAGAAAGCCATAATGATTGTTGAATCACCCCGTAAAGTGGGTCCAGTCTAGCAAACTTATGGATTGACAGATGACGATGGAATTTGATAGCGCACAGCAAACTGTTCAATTGGGGCCAAATGGACCCGTGGTTTCCGCCTTGGGCATCGGCACCTGGGCCTGGGGGGATAGCCTGTTTTGGAGCTACGGTAAGGATTACAGTGATGACCAACTCCAACAGGCATTCCATGCCGCCATCGACGCTGGCATCACCCTCTTCGATACGGCGGAAATTTACGGATTGGGCCAGTCGGAACGGTTAATCGGCCAGTTTTTGCAGCAAACCTCCCAATCGGTGGCGATCGCCACCAAATATTTCCCCCTACCCTGGCGCTCCAGTGCCGAAGCGGTGCGGCGTGCCCTCGATGACAGTTTGTATCGCCTTTATGCCGCCAGCGTCGCCCTATACCAGGTCCATTGGCCCTTCGATTTTTTCATGGGGCAGGACACGTTGATGAATGCCCTGGCGGATGAAGTAGAGCGGGGGCGGATTCAATCCGTTGGCGTGAGCAACTATTCTGCGGATCAGATGAAAACAGCCCACGAATTACTAGCCAAGCGGGGAATTCCCTTAGCGGTCAACCAGATGCAGTACTCCTTGTTGGAACGAAAAATTGAACACAACGGCGTGATGGCTGCGGCGAAAGAACTGGATATCACTATTCTGGCCTACAGTCCCCTCGCCCAAGGGTTACTTACGGGAAAATATTTCCCCCAGTCCGAAGCTAAACCCAAGGGGGCACGTAGCCTTGATCCCCGTTTCAGCCGCAAAGGGTTGGAGAAATTGACTCCGTTGTTGGATGCGCTGGGGGCGATCGCCCAAGCCTATGACCGCACCCCTGCCCAGGTTGCCCTTAACTGGTTGATTGCCCAAGGCAACGTCATCCCCATTCCCGGAGCCAAAAATGCCGAACAGGCGCGGCAGAATGCCGGAGCATTAGGTTGGACCCTAGTCGAACAAGATATCGAAACCTTGAGTGACCTAGCCCCATGACATTGGAGCATCCACCATGACTACTGGGCACTAACAAATCTTTCTTTGGCTAAATTCCTGAGAAGTTGAACATCTTCTCGGCGGGATATCGATAGGGGGATAATGGAACGGGCTTGTTTGACGTAGGAATCCGTATCAGCTCTTCGTTGGTGATAAAGGGCATGATAGAGGGTAGTAATCACCACTTGCTCAATTTCCGCACCACTAAATCCTTCTGTTGCATTGACTAAAGCACCTAAATCCAATGAATCCCATGGTTGCTTATGCTGCCGTAAATGAATTTTGAGAATACTTAAACGTTCTTCTGCACCAGGTAAATCCACAAAAAATATTTCATCAAATCGACCTTTTCGGAGTAGCTCCGGGGGAATTTGAGAAATGTCATTAGCCGTTGCAACAACAAAAACCTCTTCTGATTTTTCTTGCATCCAAGTTAGAAAAAAACCAAACATTCGTTGGCTTAATCCTCCATCCCCTTCGCTACCACTATTACTAAATCCCTTTTCAATTTCGTCAATCCACAACACGGCTGGGGCCATGGATTCCGCTAAGGTGACAGCTTGACGAAAGTTTCTCTCAGACTCTCCCACATATTTGTCAAATAATCGCCCTGCTTCCAACTTTAATAGGGGGATTTTCCAAGCACGGGCGATCGCTTTCGCCGCCAAGGACTTTCCACACCCTTGAATCCCCACAATTAATATCCCCTTTGGACCTTGAATATTGAAGGATTTAGCTTGGTCACTATAACCCACCTTGGCAAAGCCCAACCAACTCTTTAGCCCCGAAAACCCGCCTAACTCCGTCTTAAAACTACTGGTAGGAAAATATTCCAAAACACTCTCTTCACGGATCACTTGAGCCTTGCGTTTCAAAATTAACTGGACATCACTGGCATCCAGTTTACCATCTTCAAATGCGGCATAGGCGAGGACTTGACGAGCCTGCTGAAGCGTCATTCCACTTAAAGAACGAACAATATTGTTCATATCATCGTCTGGGAGATCAATTTGTTTGCGGTGCCGCATTTTCAAGACCCTTAGAGCATCTTTAGTCGCCTGAGATAGCTCATCGATACTGGGTAGTTTCAAGTCAAAATAAACAGCATTATGGGAAATTTCTGGGGGGATTTCAAGATTATTCCCAGTCATCACAATTGCCGAGCGGCTATGGACAAATTCATCAATTAAATCACGCAATCGTCGAACGATGGCGGGGTCATCTAGGTGTTTACCAAAGTCCTTTAACCAAAAGATACCACTGGTATCCATATCTTCAATATGTTGCAAAAGCTGGGATGGATCTTGGGTATTATCTGCTGCCACTGGTTTATTACTATTGGGAGGTGCATATTCATTCTTCCAACGGGAAGTCGGATTACTCGGTCGCACCAGTCCTTGTACGATCGTCCATTCATACAAAGCCAAATTCATATCCTTAGTCGCTTGTTGCAAAATAGCCTGTACCCGTTCTTCCTCCACCGTTTCAATTACGAGTAAGGGATGAAAGGAAAGAATGAGCGTTTGAACTTCCTGAATATATTGTGCCAGCACTATGAGAACCTCGTAAGCTGATTGGGTCACACTCTAATAGTAATAGGCTATGTCTGGAGGTTTTACGGTCGTCAAAACAATTATATTTTTTCTTGGGCGGAAACTTCTAATGTCTAAGGTGTAGACACCGATCCCCTGCATGGACAATCAATCCATACAATGAGAGGTGTGATAAAAACGGTGAGTGATGGTCCGGGGGAACAACAACGATGCAACCAACTGATCGCAACAAGTTTACGGAAAAGGCATGGCAAGCTATTAGTAATACACCTGATTTGGTGAAACAGGTGCAGCAACAGCAGATTGAATCAGAACATCTGATGCGATCGCTCATGGAAGAGGATGGTCTGACCAGTAGCGTGTTTAATAAGCTAGGCATCAATGTGCCGAAGGTGCAGGACTACACCAATGAGTTCATCGCCAAGCAGCCTAAGGTATCGGGGGCGAGCAGTTCGGTGTATCTGGGGCGATCGCTCGACAGTTTGCTGGATCGGGCTGAAAATTATCGTAAACAGTTTGACGATGATTTCATTTCAGTTGAACATTTTCTCTTGGGGTATGCCCAAGACAACCGTTTCGGCCAGGGATTATTCAAAGAGTTTGGACTGACGGAGCAACGGTTACGGGAAACGATTGAGCAGGTACGGGGGAATCATAAGGTGACGGATCAAAATCCAGAAGGCAAGTATCAGGCATTGGAAAAATACGGGCGCGACCTGACGGAGTTTGCCCGTGCTGGGAAGCTCGATCCGGTGATTGGTCGGGATGATGAGATTCGTCGCACCATCCAAATTCTCTCCCGCCGCACTAAGAATAATCCGGTGTTGATTGGGGAACCAGGGGTAGGGAAAACGGCGATCGCGGAAGGGCTAGCCCAGCGAATTATCAATGGGGATGTGCCGGAGTCATTGCGCGATCGCGACCTGATTACCCTGGATATGGGTGCCCTAATTGCTGGGGCAAAATATCGGGGTGAATTTGAAGAGCGTCTGAAAGCAGTTCTCAAAGAAGTCACCGAATCCAACGGCAAGATTATCTTGTTCATCGATGAGATCCACACTGTCGTCGGTGCCGGAGCGACCCAAGGATCGATGGATGCGGGGAACTTGCTGAAGCCGATGTTGGCGCGGGGTGAGTTGCGCTGTATCGGGGCCACCACTTTAGACGAATACCGGAAATATATCGAGAAAGATGCCGCCTTGGAACGCCGCTTCCAGCAAGTCTACGTCGATCAGCCCACGGTAGAGGATACTATCTCGATTTTACGGGGCTTGAAGGAACGCTATGAAGTGCATCATGGTGTCACCATTGCCGATAGTGCGCTGGTGGCGGCGGCGACCCTTTCCACGAGGTATATTAGCGATCGCTTCCTCCCCGACAAAGCCATCGACTTGGTGGACGAAGCTGCCGCTAAACTTAAGATGGAAATCACCTCCAAACCAGAAGAGTTGGATGAAGTCGATCGCAAAGTACTCCAGCTTGAAATGGAAGAATTGTCCCTCAAAAATGAAACGGATATCGCCTCCAAAGAACGGTTGGAAAAGTTAGAAGAAGAACTGGCTAATTTAAAAGAGCGTAAGAGTGAGTTAACGGCTCAGTGGCAAGCGGAAAAGGGCATCATCGACCAGATTCAAGACCTGAAGGAACAAAT
>JAYKIC010000649.1:0-4263 GCA_035284985.1 Leptolyngbyaceae cyanobacterium | reverse complement strand
GAAACCAGAACCCAATACACCTCAGCCACCCCACAACAGTAGCGAAAGTCGGGGTGACTAAGGCATAATCATGCCTAGCCTCCAGACTGGTTGCGTCAGTTTGGGGGTTAGCTATCGGTACGGTGTTCCCGCACCTGCCGATAGTGCTAAAGCGATCGAGTTCTGATAGCCAGCTACACTGACGCATCATGAAACGCGCACCATAGCCTTAATGAATCAGCATAAATCGAAGATCGATAGGAGTCAAGGGTTCTCTTCAGCGGTCATGACTTGACTCACCCATGATGTAGCGATAAAACCACTGCACATAGGTTTGTCCTGTGCCTTAGGAGTAGTGCGTGGGGCGAATGACATCACGCACTGGGTCCAGCAATTTTCTGGGACGAGGGTGAGATGACTGCATGGAGTATTTTTGTATTAATTCCGATGAACAAATATTACACAGCCCATGTCGCCAATTGAAGAGCGGATTATACTGAAATTTTTCTGCCTAATCCTCCATATAGGGAGATTAGTCGGACGATTTTCTACCTAATCCCCCAATATAGGGTGATTATACTGAAATATTTTTACCTAATCACCCATATGGCTGATTAGACAGAAAAATTTCCCTATAATAAGTAGTTAGCTGGAATCCCAGAGTCCCTGCTTTCCAGGCATGGGGGCGCTGAGAGTTACTGATAGTGTAGATTGTTTAAAGGAGGTTGTCTCTAAACCTTCATTTCCCAAAACTCGGAGTTGCTTTGCTATGCTCCAAAGGCTGTATGTACATAATTTTAAATGCTTGGAGAATTTTGAATTTTCCCTTAAGGAAATGTCATCCGCACTTTTAATTGGAAGAAATGGTGTGGGTAAGTCAACCATTGCTAGTTCCTTAGAGCTATTTCAGAGCATTGGTCGAGGTGTCAATAGAGTGGGTCAACTAGTTCAGCCCAAAGATTTTTCCCCCAACAGATCCAATGTGCCAATTCGATTTGAAGTAGAAGTACTGCTTGAGAACAAGTTGTACAAGTATGTGCTTGCATTGGAATTACCAGAAGGCTTTAGAGAACTTCGAGTATTTGAAGAACAATTGTTAGTTTCAGGAGAGCCAGTTTACTCTAGAAAAGAAGCCCAAGTCACTCTTACTTCACGAAATCGAGAGGCTCAATTCTCAGTAGATTGGCATCTTATTGCTCTTCCGGTGATCCAAGAACAATCAGAAACTGACCCGCTCCGTATTTTCAGAACTTGGCTTGCACGAATGATTATTCTAGCTCCAATTCCGAGCTTGATAACTGGAAACTCCAATGGTGAAACTTTGGAGCCAAAGAGAGATGGCTCAAATTTTGGAGAGTGGTTCTCAGGGTTGCTGAGCCGTTATCCTGCTGCTTATAAAGAGATAGACAAATACCTCCAAGCAGTAATGCCTGATATTAGCGATATTCAAAATGAATTAGTTGGAAAAGACTTCAAGAGTATGATCGTCAGGTTTGAAAAGAATAATACAAACTTGACTATTGAATTTAAAGATTTATCTGATGGAGAGAAATGTTTCTTTATCTGTGCAGTAGTCTTGGCTGCCAACAAATACTACGGTCCACTTTTTTGTTTTTGGGACGAGCCTGATAACTACCTTTCTTTATCGGAGGTTGGGCATTTTGTTGTTTCACTACGACGTTCTTTCAAAAATAGTGGACAACTTTTAGCAACCTCACACAATGAGGAGGCTATCCGAAAATTTTCGAGTGAAAACACTTTTTTGCTTGATCGAAAAAGCCATCTAGAGCCAACTTTGATCCGATTACTGAGCGAAGTATCTATTAGTGGCCATCTTATAGATAGCTTAATCCTTGGTGATACAGAATTATGAGCGTTAATAAGTACTTGCCACACATTCTTGTGTTGCCTGAAGATGAGGCTGACTCAGACATAGCAAATGGGTTTTTGCTTCACCCTCAATTGAATGCACGATCCATTCAAGTTTTACCCTATGCTGGTGGCTGGAAAGTAGTAGTAGAGAAGTTCACAACAAACTTTATACCTACAATGCGCCAGTATCCGAATAGATGGTTTGTATTACTTATTGATTTTGATAGAGAAGAAAGTCGCCTTGATTACATAAAGCAACAGATTCCAGATGATGTAAAGGACAGAGTATTCGTCCTTGGAGCCTTATCGAACCCAGAGGAATTAAGGAGTAGTCTGGGAAAGAGCTTGGAAGCGATTGGAGAATCTCTTTCAGCCAATTGTTCTGATAATACTGATGGATTATGGGGGCATGATCTTCTTAAGCATAACAAAACAGAGTTGGAGCGTATGATTTCTTCTGTCAAGCCATTTCTTTTTAACCAAGCTAGATAAAGCCTTGCACTTAGTTGCGGATTACAGCCAACATTGATATATCAGCTTCCAAGTGGTGCTACGAAACATCCAGCTAACAACCCCAATGCACCCGACCGTTGAGAGGTTATCGGTTAGAGTTCAAGGATAACTGCGGCGGGTGATTGGGAACGTTACGCGCGATCGCAGTCTCACAGGGTAACGTGAATAGGCGATCGCATTGTGGAATGAGAGGGCGATCGCATTGTGGAATGAGAGGGCGATCGCACTTTCTGAATGACGATAGGTTCAGCATTGTCTAGCTTTACAATAGAGATGAGCTAAGGGAACAATACGGGCTAGAACACAAGTAAACCAACGCTATGACACCCAAACAAGAACTAATCGAAGAACTCGCAACAGCCCCATCACCGATAGTCAAGGAGGTGCTAAATTTCCTGCGTTTTCTGAAAGCCAAGCAAACCGCTATCGACTTTATGGATTTTGCAGGTATGGCATCCGACACACCGGACTTAATCGACAAAATCATTGCTGATTCAGAAGTAAACCGGGCAATGGATCTAGAGCGTACCCAAAATCTATGAAGCAATGTCTCCTAGATACCAATATTGTGTCTTACTTCTTACGGGGTGATATGGCCATCGTCGAGAAATTTCGAGCCTATCGTCAGCACTATTCCTACCTTTCTTTCTCAATCTTCACTGACTACGAAATCCAAAGCGGACTGACTTACCGCGATGCCAACAAAAAGAGGCAGCGGTTTGAGCAACTGTCTGAAGTCAGTGAAATTATTCCCTTTGATAGGGCGATCGCCAACGCAGCCAGTGAAATTTACTGCAATCTCAGACATAGAGGATTAGTAGTAGCTCCTATCGATCTGTTTATTGGGGCAACAGCCCTCTGCTACGATTACACGTTAGTCACTGCTAACATCAAGCATTTTCAGCATATCGAAAACTTGCGATATGAAAACTGGGCTGAATAAGGAGGGCGATACTCCTTTGGAGTGGCGTTGCGCCATCGCATTCAGTGAAGTGATGGGGGCAATCGCCCTTTGTGGATTGGAGAGGGCGATCGCTTCATTTTCAGATTTTAGCCTTGTACTTTAGGCCAATCGTAAAGCCAACCCAAACCTTTACTCAGGCAAACGTCCGTACCACGGACTCACTTCCACGACCCCCGTTGTCCGAAAGACCACGCGGAACTGACCCACCGGACGTTCCACATCCCCCACGCTCACCGGAGCAGTCTCTAACCGAGTGAGGGGATTGTCCGCCGGATCGTCAAAGCCCTGATCATCCACAACCGTAAAGCCCACCAATTCTCCCACTTCCGACACCCCAACCCGATAAACAAAATTCTGGGTAAGAGTTTCAGGTCGATCCCAAACCTGATCAATGCGATCGCGCAACAATCGAGTCAAATCAGCCAATTGGTCCGGGTCCGCAATGGGTTGGGCCGATCGCAATAGATCATCCACCTCATCGGTATCCGGCAGCGTGGCCGCGCTATCCGCTTCCCCATCCGCCAAATCAGGAATATCCACCTCTGCTGTATCAGAGGGATCTGGAGCATCAGCCTCCGTAGCCGTGTCCTCCGTTTCAGATGCCACGGGGTCGGAGTCCGACGGGGTAACGTCATCCTCCCCATCAGCAATGGCTTCACCGTCCTCAAGGGGCTGGGTTTCGGTCACAGGCGAACTGGCATCGGGATTAGCCTCATCCGCATCACCCTCCGGCGTAGTCCCAATTTCCGGTTCAGGCCCCCCAGGTCCACTGGACGACGACTCTGGCGCTTGCTCTTCGATGGCTGGACGAAAATCGGCTTCGGGACGCTCCACTTTGGGGGCAGGAATAAGAAAGAGGGCGATCGCCGCCACCGCCAAACTCGACACCCCCAAAGTGGCGGGCAACAATTTTTCCGTAACCGGTTCCTGGGTGG
>JAYKIC010000648.1:0-8134 GCA_035284985.1 Leptolyngbyaceae cyanobacterium | reverse complement strand
CTGATGGCCAGACCTTCTGCAACACATAAGCTGGGGCAAAGGGCTGGGCATCATCCCCCCGAATCTTGCCACAGTCTTTCAGCGCCTTGAGAATCACCTCCTGCTGGTTGCGATTGCCCTTCACCGTACTGGAATCTTGGGCAGGCAGGGGATAGTGCATCAGTCCCTTGGGAGCCTTCACTGGGTCATTTGACGGATAAAACAGATGACGGTAGGCATTGGTCAAAGCAATTCTGACCGCCAAATCCATTTCCCCTTCTTTCTGTTTGAGTTGCTTTTGCTGACTCTCTGACAAATCATCCAGCCGATTCGGACTTTTCAAAATCGTCTTGATCGCCTTGAGTTCACGGGCCAAGTCGATCGCCCGATCCAGTTCCTGCTGATTCGCCAGCAAAAATAATAGCCGATTGCGGAAGGTGCGAAATTTGCCAGACTCCCCCGTATTATTGAAAATCTGCTCCACAATGGTTGGTGCTGCATCCATTGAGCTTTGAATCATCACTTCCTGAAAATCAATCACACACAGGGCTACCTGATCGGCGGCATCATCTACCTCATGTGCTCCATCTGGACCTGCTACCAGTTCAAAAAACTTCTTGGCAAAAATGGTGTCCCGTCGTGCCCTCAAGTCTTCCTTGGCTTCCGTAACCCCAATTTGCTCCTTTTCTTCGGCAATAATTTTGTTAATCGACGGTTCTTCCTTAAACCGGGCGATCGAGGTGATCGGGTCCACATCCAGATACCAAGCCACCGCCACCAGCCGCTCCAAAGCCCGATCCACAAAGCTGATTTCTAGCCCCGGTGTCAGCAGGGATAGGTTAAGTTCTGCCCGTCGAATCCCAGAACTAATCCCCTGAGTCAGAGAATGCAAGAAAATGGTTCGCCCCACCCAGGTAGAAAAAGGAGGCTTCCCCGCCGCCACCCAATCCCGGTCATGGATCTGGCAATGGGCTTCTCGTCCAGTGGGATTATAAATATCGGCTGAAATCGGCAATCGCATCAGTTGCCGTTGCAACCGGGAGGTTAAATCACTGGTAATCTCATCCTCAACCCCCATCGGCAAGTGGTGAGGATGAATCATCGGCGTTCCATTAGCCTGATTGCGCCATAAATAAGAGACCACCCGTGCAAACAACCGCAACGCCCCACGGGTCCGCTGAAACTCTGGAATAGAGGCAATCTTTTTGGTGAGCAAATTGAAGAGTTCAGGATGGAAGGGGTAACTGTTGGCGATCGCCATAGCATAGCTGGAATCCTTACACCCATCCGGCAAATTTACCCGTGTTGCCCGAAATGCCTGTAAATATTCCTCAGCCGCTTTTTCAGCCGCTTCAGCACTAATGCTGCCAAAAATTCGCTGCTTCACAATGTTGTAAATTTCAACATCATTACTGGGGCTAAGAACCCGCTCCTGACGAGCCGAGGCTCGGATTAACTCCTGCTGAATTTCAGCCGTTTCCTTCGCAAAGGTATCTGACTCCGATGCCAAAGAATAAACGAACACCAAGTTATTGCAAGAACTCGCCTGATCCATTAATGCGAACAAGAAAGCTACAACCTGATCCGCCAGATTACTTTGACCCACCGTCTTAGCCTTAGCAACTCGGAAGTAACGGGCAATCTCATCCAGCATAATCAAGGTCGGCTCATTACCCACCAACCGCTCAATTACGGATGTGCCAGGACTAATCCGGTTCTCATCAGCCCCCTTAATCATCTGGTAGCCGTCAATACCACCAATCTGGTAAGCAATTTCACCCCATAAGGTATAAGTCGTGATACCTGTCTCAGCATGATAAATGCCTTCTTCTGGATCTAAATCCCGACCATCAATGGCGGCAACTTGAATGGGGCGATCGGGTATTAGGGATACATCATCTACAAAGCGATCGAGTCCTTGTAAGTGCCGTCCTCGCTTTGCCACATGCCACAGAGCAATCTCATCATGGGTGTTACCTCCACCAAAGCTGGTTTCCAACCGGATAACAGGTGAACCCACTGCTTTACCTGTCAACCGCCCAAATACCTCAGTCATTAAGGTTTTTAAGCCATCTGTAGCGAACGTATTCTGTAAAAACGTTTCTGGCGATTGGTAGACCTGGGGTGCCTTCCCTTCAACCACCAACCGCAACTTGGCGGCAAACAAATCCAGGGACAAGTCCCCCGATAGGATTTCAGGTCTGGGATTACAGGTGTTGAAGATGGATGACAGCATAGGATAACCGTGGGGAAGAGAAGATAATAACCGTCTTAGGTCAGGGTACCTCAATCCACCTAATCTGCTAACGTTTATCTCTAAACCGCAATATAGCGTCGATTTTAATTATCAAGCCGGGGTTGGGTGTTAGGGGTTTTATTCTGTTCTGAAGGCCAGCGATCGCTGTGGGCGTTTGCTGTGATTCATGGAACGATGATGAGAGACACTCAATTGGCGTTGGAACTGGCTACCGTTTATCAACTGCCTCCACACTAGGATGCTCGTCAACAACTGCTGGAGCAGGGGGTGAAGCGAGTATCGGCTTGTAGTGATGGTTTCCACGTACTGGAGCATCAAGTTGTTCATATCCATAGCCAGGGTGCAACGACAGAAGCCTTCAAGATTGAGTCGCGGGATTATGCCCCAGTCTCATCTGCTGCTGCTATCTATCGATTGAAGACCAATGAATCCGTGCTGTTAATCAACCGCCAGTCTAATCGGGCGGCGATCGGTGAGCCGTGTGACTCCACGGATTCGGGGGAGAAACGCACTCGCCTCAGACGACCAAACCGGACAACTGAGAAAATTACCCATAAGAAGTTAGCAAAGTCTCATTGGGTAATTGCTCCTGTGGATGAATGGAAAGCGGTGTGGGAGGCAGAACGGGCAACGGTTCCCGACTACATCACCAGCACCTTCTATTTGGTCACGGGATTACTGTTGCCTGTGTGGAAGCACTTTGCGAAAGCCCACTCCACTATCTATCGGTTGACCACCGTGGATGGTCAGTCTTTGTTAGGTCGATACGTGAGTGTTGCAGCGATGGCAACGGCTGCAACTTCTTTTCTTTGGTATTGTTGTATTTATGCCGAAACAAACTTCTCTCTTTGCCGACGACAATTCTCCTTACTGATTCAAAAGCGTTTCAGGATCGATACCTAACTCCTGGAGTTTTGCCAGTGCCTGATCAAGTTTGCTTTGGATTTGTTTCTGTTCCCCAAGCTAATGACAAGTTTCTATCTTTTAGCGATCGCACGCAAACAAATAGTTCATTTTCTCCATCACATTGCCAAGCCGTGCGATTGCCACAGAGGAGAAGTTATCTTTAATCTTGTGCTTCATGCTCATACAACTCGGTACCCAATATTTCAAACAAAATTAGCCTACAGGTGCAGGCCATAGTTTTTGGAACATTCTTTGCTCTGATTCTAGAAAATCAAGAAACTCACCACACTCTGGAGTCTCATCAGGAAAGATAGTGAGAAACTCAAAATAAGCAGGTGTTTCGATAGGTTTAGACCGTCCTTCCTCATCTTTCTTCCTATTGATGAACGGATACATTCGGTGCCAAATTCGTCCAACTGAACTATTATTTCGTTCAACTTTTCCTGCAAAGGATGATTTATAAATAGTGCCTTCTGGAATACGAGCTTGTGGAAAAGCCTTACGATAAGCACCATGAAACCACCGAATCGCCTCGCACTGTTCAGCCGTCAGGGGATGGTGATTTTTATCTAGCGGAGGACGGCCCCACACTTGCACCGTATCAGGATGCCAGGTTTCACGCCACTTATCAGCGTATTTCTCACTGCGGGTAAAGCCCCTAATGGTAAGCCAGTCAGCGGCAATTTGACGTACCTCATCAATGAATGAACCAACCTTATCCGGTTTACGAATTTTGACATCTCGGAGAAGCGATCGCTGTCCTACCCACTGCCAGTGACAGCCAATGAGGAGTCCACGCTGATCATAATAGTC
The DNA here is from genome assembly GCA_035284985.1 of Leptolyngbyaceae cyanobacterium. GTDB lineage: Bacteria > Cyanobacteriota > Cyanobacteriia > CAKZMO01 > CAKZMO01 > JAAHGY01. The sequence goes on along the minus strand of JAYKIC010000648.1, from coordinate 4,179 downwards.
AGGCAAAAACAAACGATGATCAGCCCGTCGCCAGGATTTGCCAAAGCCACCGAAGACCATAGCAAATCGGGTCAGAGCTTCGATCAGTTTGGTGAGAGCAATTCGCTGATCATCAGAGAGTGGACGGGTGAGTGACCAGCTTAGTTCCCCCTCTATTCGATAGACAGGTTGCTCATAGTTCCCTTCACCGATATAGCTAATGGGATTACTATCGGGGCTAGCGGGACGGAATGTGGTGCTGAGTAACCCTACTGTTGCCCCTCCTTGTACTCCACCGAAGAGATCTTGAACGGCTTGCTCAGCAATCGGGCTAGTCGTTAGTCCACCAAAGATGCGGAGAGCATGACCTCGAATCCCTGCCCGAAAGATGTTGGGGCGAAATTCCCCGGTTCCATCAAACAGTTTTGGAGCTTGACCCTGGCCTTTAAGATTACAACGATATAGCTCGTCTGCTTTGTGCGATCGCGGTTGCCCATAACCTGCACTGACTCGACCACCAATGCCTGTGGCGATCGCTCTCTCCCAAATCGCCCAAATCGTTTGCCATTCGCTATCACTGAGGGGCATTGTACTGGAGAGACCAAAGCGGATTTCTGGCTCGTGCAGTGAAATGAGTGCAAACGCACCACCTTCCTTCCGATTACTCTTCACTTGCCAGGTCTGCTGAGGATGAACAATATCTACTAAATTTTCAGTCCAGGCGGTATCGGTGGGATAACCACCATGGAATCGAAGGATACCTGGCTTGGGGTCACTGCTACTAGTGGAACTGCCACAATAGCGATCGCGTTGCTTTTGACTACAGGCTCTGCGAAACAGCCCTTTCATGCTACTTCCAGTGATAAATGGCCAGCCCCGTGCCCCGATTGAAGGGCGAATAATGCTGTCATCTTGGCCACCATCGGTCAAAAATCGCCAGTTGATTTTGTAAGTGCGCGATCGCACTCCTTCAACAAATTTGGGCGTATCAGGATAGGTCCGTTCAATCCATTCATCTGCCCAACGGAGAACATGGGGTTCTTCATATCGTTGAGGATAATGAAGCTGACAGCGGCCATCAGTTTGGGCACGAAACATCATCGGTACCTTTTCATACGCATTCGGAATAGTCATGGTGTACTCCTAATCTATTTATACCGCTGTGTCCACCAGACCATACAGTCACACAACTGAGTCAGCACGGCCAATGCCACTCGTTGAACCTCTAAATCTAACTGCCATAATTTTGCAGACATAGCTTTTACTGAATCCACATCATTACCATCCACTGAATCATTAGGAATAGTGAATCCGGCTATTGCCATCACACCAACCAACTCGTCCCAGGTTTCTTTCCAGTACTGAGACTTATTTGCATCTTTTAGTTGTTTGCTTGCATCTTTTGGCTGTAATCGTAAATGCTCGCCCCAAAATCGTTCTAATCCATAGGCTGTTGCCATCCGCATTTTGTGAGCTTGATTGAGCGAATCTGGATCACGTTTTTTGGCATCTAGCACTAATCGCTGAGCAATTTGGTCTAAACCATAGGATTGTAATCCCTTGAATTTATCATTTTCTGGGGACTTGGGTGAGATAGCTTGGGCAGCAGATGGAGGTTTTATACTCTGCGGCGGCGTTGCTTTTGATTGTGACTGATTACCCTTATTTTTATTTTTTGAGAAATTCTTATTTTTACTTCCCATTAGTCTTCACCTCATTGAGAGTAACTGAGCAGTGGCCAAATCCAATTGATTCTAGGCCACCAAAATAAAGTTCTTCTGTTTCCTTCCCAGAAAACGGTTGCCAATCATTCTCTTTTTTAGCCACTGGAAAAGCTAAAATACTGCCTTCGGGCAATGCTTCCACATTAAAGAACCCGCCACCATCCACTTTCTTCTCTGTATCGGAAAGACGAACACGACTCTGACGAAATAAGGCCATGTCATGCAGCATACTGATATCTTTATCGCCAACAATAACTAAGTCATCAGGTTGAAGGTCAGCACCTGGCGGAACCCACGGTTTGAGAACATTTTGCTCCACTTGATTCTTTGATTCAAATACGATGAAACCCAGGTTGAAAAATAGAACTGTTCTACCATCATCACTTTTACGACCTGTCAGTCCTTTACAAATGGTGTAAGGATTAGGAACGTCAGCTTTAATGTTGGCAATTTTTTTATAGCGTTTGAGTAATCGAGGACAGCTAATCCACACGACGGGCTGACCGGGACAAAAGACGGGAAGCCATACCAGAGAGGCATATTCAAATTTAATCAGGGCTTCTGTGGTGTCTCCTCCATCAGCCGAAGCGCCATACCAGTAATGCTCATTGATAGTTTTTGGGACTTTAATCTGTTGTTCCTCGGCTTTTTCTTCTAGCCATGCAAGTCGATTAATTTTTTGTTCTCTTCCGTTGGCTTCTAAAACATATTGAGGAAACTCTTCTGGTATCTCAATATTTTGTTCTTGGAGGGTTTGTTCTAACCACTGTTGTCGTCTAAGACGCATGTCGGCGCGGAAGCGACCGCGAATGGAACTGCCGGGGATAATTCCGGTTTGAGTAAACTGATCGCGGAAAATTAGGTTCAAGTTTCCGGTTTCCTCTCCCGCACTAGCTCCTACGTGGAGCGGTGCTAGGGTTTCAATGATGCCATAGGCTTTTTGATACATTCAATATCTCCTTTATGGGACTGTTTTTAAAGTGATGGATGATGGATTGAGTCTCTTATTCAGCGATCGCCTTCTCTCGTTCAACTTCTGGTGATCCGTCAGGCACCATCACCCCCGATAGCGGCAGGGCTAAACCGGAACCCCAGCGCTTCAGAGATGGCCCTTCTTGGGGGAACCAGTTTTCCGGCCAGTCATGCCAGCAGGGTATGTTGTCAGTGGTGACGTACACGGTGCCAGGGAGAACGGCGTAGCGACCACGGGACAGTAGCTTAGGTTGGTGGTCTTCATGGATTGTCTTGCCATCGTTGTCCTTGCGGTGGCCAAGGCGATAGCGACTGGGGGTAGGGCGTTCGGTCAAGATGGTTTGGGTTTCCCACTCAAGGGTGAGATCCTGATCCACTTGGGGTAACTCATGGCGTTGAGGCTTCCCTTTTTCGAGCGATCGCGGTTCTCGATAAGACAACCGATTTGATCCCCAGATTGCAGAGGTGATCAAAGCAAAGGTTTTCCCTAGGGGTTGGTTGAGTAACTCTTGATGAGACTGCTGCAAAGCATGACATTGCAAATCGACCATGTGGCCTTCACCGCCAAAGCGATACCAACCGGAGGCGACAGGCAAGTTGGAGAGATAAACCAAGCAGGTATCAGGATGCATTTGCACGCCGTTTTCTAGGAATAAGCTGCCCCGTTCCCGGTCGGTATCCACCCGGCGCTCATCGGCTTTGATGTAGGGGTGGAGATGGGGGATGTTGCTCCAGGGATCGGTGTAGGTGGTAATGGTCGTCTCTCGATGGTTCAATGCGTCCTTACTGGTAGTGGAGAGCCGTTGCCAGTCGGAAATTTTGACCCAGGTGCCACGGGCAAATTTGTCTTCGGGGGGCTGGTGAGCGAGGTTACGCCAGTGGATGCCGTTGATGGCTGGGTGGTTACTGGTTGCGTCGGGATGGTATTGGAGGCGATCGCTCACATATCCGGTTTGAATGCCATTATTTTGATTATCCTCGTCGTGTTCATCGTCCTTGACACCACCGTCATCAGGAGCCGACCCCATTTTCACTAAACAATTCATGGGAGTGGGTACACAAAAGTCTTGGGGGCGATCGCTCCAGCCCCAGAATGGTCCTGCTAACTGCAACTGCTGGAATTCCTCTTTGTGCTTTGTATGGTCAGGGATAGGATCGTGATAGTAAGCGGCAAAGAGACCGGAGAGGGTGGTGCTACTGGGCGGGAAATGGGTACCCGATCGCCCTACGAGGTTGTCGGGAGAGAGAAACCGTCCGGCACTCCCGTAAAGTAAGCCGAGGGGTTCCAAGCTGATCACGTATCGGAACGGTGGCGTTTGGATAGTTTTAGTCATTATTAATGTGGCTCTCTGGTTATAGTTGTGATGGTGTTGGCCCTCTCCCCTAGATCCTGTCCTTGCCCTCTTCCAGGCTAATCTTGTAGGGGTTTTAGCGAATCTCCCCACAAACCCCAAACCCAAAAACCCAAACCGCAGAACGGGCGCCCGCATAAAAATTTACCATA
>JAYKIC010000647.1:0-6160 GCA_035284985.1 Leptolyngbyaceae cyanobacterium | reverse complement strand
GGGCTTGTCTAAGCCGTTTGTCCGTGAGTGCTTGTTGCCAGAGTGGTGGGCTAACGATGTTGAGGCGGAACCCGATGCAGTTGTGACTGCTGCCGCTTACGTGTCCCGACGCGCAAATCTGGACTTTGCTTCTCTAATCCAGAATGATTGTCAGCCGCATTTTAAGGAAGCACTGCGATCGCGTTATAAGGTGAATGCGGGTGGTAGTGACGGTCAACTAGCCCTACCGCAAGCGATCGCCAGTCAGGTCGCTAATCTAGTTGCGTTTGCTTGGTCTGGTTCTCCCTATGACCCCAGCAAGGTTGTTGATCCCCAGGCAATCAGGGATCACCTTCTGCAACGCTATCCGGTTGTGACACTTGAGGGGTTAACCCGGTATTGCTTAAGCTGTGGTATTCCAGTCGTTCATGTCAGTCAGTTTCCTGAAGGGCAGAAAAAGTTTGATGGCATGGTGGGTTATTTTGGCGATCGCTCAGGCACCCATCACAGTAAACGCCCCGTTATTGTCATTAGGAAGAATCATAAATCTCCCGCATGGTTGGCGTTTATCGTGGCCCATGAGTTAGGGCATATTGGGCATGGGCATATTCAGGATGTTGCAATTGTAGATGAACAAATCAACCCCAATAAACAAAGTAATGATCAAGAGGAAGTGGATGCGACAGAATTTGGGCTAGAAATTTTGTTTGGGAAGACGAACCCTTGTTATTATCAATTACGCCATTTTAAGGCTGAAGAACTAGCACAATATGCCAAGAAGAAGGGACAACCCGATCGCATTGATCCAGGTTCGATCATTCTTAATTATGCTTGGTATAAGGCGGAAATGGATCCTAACAAAAGAAGTAAGCAAATTTGTTGGGCAACGGCTCAGAAGGCATTAAACTATTTGGCTGGAGAAGCTGACGCAAATGCCCCGAAACTGATTAATGGTTGGTTATCGCCCTACCTGGATCGGGATCGGTTAAGTAATGACAATCAGGAGTTTTTAGAACGAATGGTTGATATGTAAACTTGGGGTGTAGGGTTAGTTGACTAGGGTGTGTTTTGTCGATAACGATGTCATCCTCAAGTTGACAGCGTGTGAATTATTTTGGGAGGCGATCGCCTCATTAGGATGTGAGCCAACTGATGTAAATGTTCTGAGTCCTGCTAAGTTTATCATCCGAGGAAGTAGCTCTATTCGATCCAGGTATGGTGAGCCAGTTTGTGATCAAGCGCTTGCCATCATCCAACAATGCCAACCCGTGCGAAATCAACCGAATAATCCTTATCTCAATTTGAACCTTGAGGATGTGGATGTTGGGGAATTGCTATTAGCATTCGAGGCGATGAGTCACCCAAACTTTATTTTGACTACAGGGGATAAGCGGTTTCTGAAAGCTTTATCCCAAATACCTGAGTTAGCCGATGTTCATAAGGCAATGATGGGGCGGGTTATATGTTTTGAACAGGCGATCGCCCAACTCATCAAGATCAAGGGATTTGAGGTGATAAGGGACAAGGTGACACCTGCCAGAGAGTGTGATGTGGCATTAAAAGCGGCTTTTGGTTCTGGACTGTCGGCTGATCCAAAAAATGCAGTAGCGACATTTCGCAATCTTTTTAACCCTGGTAATGGTTTCAAGCACATGAACGGGTAGGCGAATGATACGGGAGTCGTTGGCGATCGCCCGTGTCACTCCTTGACGAATCCACCAGTAGGCGTAAGTGGAAAAACGATAGCCTTTGGTGGGGTCGAATTTTTCGGTGGCGCGAATTAGCCCCCATTCAAATAGGGAATCTTGCCCCAACGAGACTCTAAACCCGGTCGCTGTTGGTTCAACGTTTCAAAAAATAGCGGCTCCAATACTTCAGCATAGTAATTCGTCTGATCAGGACTGGACTGACAATCGTATTGCTTCGAGAGAAACTGAGCCGTGAGAAAACGGCGATCGCCCCCTATTCATTTTCATGAAGCTGAAACAACATCACCTGTAGCGACTCGTTGCCTTGTTCATGATCAGCCAGCAAAAACGCTTGCTCAACCGCCTCCATACTGCGCCCTGACAACTGCAAGTCCTCAATGGCGATCGGTTGGGCACCCTCAACCCCGGTATAGCCCAGCCGCCGAAACAATGTAGCGATCGCCCTTGCGTTGGCTTGGTTCGGTATGAGAGGAGGCGATCGCCAGAAGAGAACCCGGCAACATGACCGGGTTCAAACTCAACTCTCAACCTCAAAGCAAGAACGCTTGAATTTCTACCATGAGGTTGTCGATGGTAATGGCGCGATGAGCTAGGAGAGCAACGTCCACCATCGTGGACTCAGAAAACCTAACCTGCGTCGGCAGATTTTGCTGGCCTAGCCGCAACTTCGATCCATCGATGCTACCAAGGTGCCACCCTTTCAAAAAATATGCTCTTAGGCGGTGGAGCCTAAGCCAATCCAACCAACTTCTCGCTCAGTTCCCAAAGTTTCACGGCTTTATCCTTATCAAGTGCCTCATCGGAGACCTCTTGATCAAAGGCTTCCCGGTCCTTTTTCTGACGGTTGCCCCAACTCCAATAAGCTCCAGAGGGTGAACGGTATTCCGACTCTGTTACCACATCGGCCAATCGCTCTCCGGCTAACTCCTGGGACACATAGCCCCCGGTGATATTTTTCTGGAAGAGGGGGAAGATGGTACGGAACAAGGAATAGTGGTTGCGGAATAGACCCGTTTCAGCCACACAACCGGGGTAGAAGGAACTGAAGGTAATTCCAGTTTCCCCGTGGTAGCGACGATGTAGTTCCCGCATGGTGAGTACATTGCACAGCTTGCTATCCTTGTAGGCTTTGCCAGCCTTGAATTTCTTCCCATTGATCATGGTAATCGGTGCTTTGAAACCTGCCTCCATGCCAGAGAGATCACCCAAGTCGGGAGGCGCGGGAATAGGAATCTTGCCACCGAGTTCTTTGGGATTAGCGGTGACGGTGCCTAAAATAATCAATCGCTTGTCGTCAGCAGGAGAATTTTTCAGGTCGTCCAACATCAGATTGCACAATAGGAAGTGTCCCAGGTGGTTGGTGGCTACACATAATTCGTAGCCATCTACGCTGCGCTGAGGTTCTTTGGCTAGGGGAAGGTAAACGGCGGCGTTACAGACGAGGGCATTGAGCGATCGCCCCGTCGCCCGAAAATCCTCCACAAAGGTGCGAACGCTGTTCAGGTCCGCCAAATCCAGCTTCAGGACGGAATATTTATCTTGGGGAATCCCCACGTCCATGGCAACCTGTTTGGCCTTATCCACATTACGGCAGGCCATCACCACATGCCAACCGGGCCGTTCCGCCACGGCCTTAGCGCCATACAATCCTACACCAGAGGATGCCCCGGTAATAATTACGGTCGAAGTCTGTTGCTGTTCCATGCCACTTGCACGCAATAAAATCATGAATACTGTCTTCTGGAAGTTCAGTATATTTTGAAAGCTTTGCAGTTCGACAATGATTGTTATATTGAGCAATGTTCTGCTTAACTTATGTTTATAGTTCGGGTAAGGCATTCACAAATTCAGGTTGGAACAGGAGGCCATTGGCATGACCACACAAACCGATCAGCACAATCCATTGCCGTTGGAGACTTTGGCCGACTGGTCGGACCCAATGCCTGACCAACCCAGTGATCCAGCGCTTCATGCCATTACCGTTCCCAACACGGTGGAGTCCTCTTGGTGCGAAATTTCCCAAACTGCGATTCAGGCTAATATGGCGGTACTGCGACATCGGGTGGGGCCGGATGTCAACCTAGGGGTGGTGGTGAAAGCGGATGGCTTTGGCCATGGCATGGTGCCCTGTGCGCGGGAATTTTTGGCAGCAGGGGCTGATTGGTTGATTGTTAATTTCGCCTACGAAGCGGTGAGATTACGGGAGGCGGGCATCGATGCCCCCATTTACATTTGCGGGAATGTGCCTGTAAGCCAGTGCGATCGCGTTATCGCCACCCGGTCCCGTATTGTCCTTTATGATCCAGAAATAGCTAAAGCCCTGTCCCAAGCGGCCCAGAACAGCGATTGGACCGTACCCGTACACCTGAAAATCGAAACGGGCACCCACCGTCAGGGGCTGTACCTGGAAGATGCCCTACAACTAGCCCACTTAGTTCAGGCATTAGACGGACTGACCTTGGAAGGACTCACCACCCACTACGCCGATATTGAAGATACGACCAACCACCAGTTTGCCCAGCAACAATTAGCGGGACTGAATGCGGCCAAAGCCGCCTTTGCCGAAGCCGGATTTGACGTGCCCATGCTGCATTCGGCCAACTCCGCTGCTACGATTCTTTGGCCCCATGCCCACGGTAATCTAGTGCGGGTCGGACTGGCCTCCTACGGCCTGTGGCCCTCCACTGAAACCTACGCCACGGTATTACAAACAGCCTTAGCGGAAGCGGACAATCCCGTAAACCCTCAACTTCCGGGGGAGGCTGAGGATCTCGAACCCCAGCATTTTATTCCCCACCTCAGCCCGGTGTTGTCCTGGCGTACTCGGATTGCCCAGGTGAAATCTGTGCCCACGGGGGGCTACATCAGCTACGGGCGCACCTTTCGGGCCAACTATCCGATGCGGGTAGGCATACTCCCGCTGGGGTATCACGAGGGTTATGATCGGCGCATGTCTAATCTGGGCTACGTGTTGATTCATGGGCAACGTGCCCCTATCTGTGGCCGCATTTGCATGAATATGATGGTGGTGGATGTCACCCATATTGCTGCCGCTCAGGTGGGCAGTGTGGCCACTTTATTGGGCAGTGATGGCAATGAACGGATCAGTGCGGAACAACTTGCGGCGTGGATGGGCACGATTAACTATGAGGTGGTATCACGCATTCACCCCTCCCAGCCCCGGTTGTTGCAAGTGGGTTGATTGCCAAAAGGACTGAAATCCTTGTTATTACCTTCCTCATTGGGTTTCTATTTTGCCTACTTTTCCCTTGACTCCGCTGGCTTGCATCAGTTCAGTGATGTTGCTGCATAGGGGCGATCGCCCAAACGTCCTTGGATTAACCGGATTCTGATAGGAAAAGTGACGATAGTTGAGGCAAAACCGATCCCAGTCTGCCATTTGAATCCGAAATAGGACAATGAAAATATTAGCCAGTTGTAAAAACACTGGAATTTGTACCCATGGTTTGGCCATCTGCAAATATTGGCAAATATCCCGGATCGCTTGATTGACGGCGATCGCATCATTCCCCAAAACCAACTCCCGTGAATCCCTGGGATCGGGGGGGTGGTCCACCAAATGGGTAACAACCGTCGCAATATCCTGGGCATGGACATAATGAAAGCTGCCATCTGCCCGGAAAAAGCGAATCAGCGGCATCCATTTCATCACGTCGCCCAACCCCCCGGATAAATGAGAATAGGGTTTTTGACCGTCTCCACCAAAGACGAGGGTGGGAAAAACGGTGGTGATTTTGGGGAATAGCTTCAGCGATCGCAACTGCTGGTGACACACATACTTGGTGCGAATGTAGTCAGTCCCCAAGGTCATGGCCTGGGGGAGCGGCTGATTCTGTCGATCCAAAATACTGGCGGTGGAAAAATAAATCACCTGTTGGCACCGATCCATATCCAGTAAGCGCATTAGCTCGATGGTTTTGGTGACGTTGATATCAAATGTTTCAGTGGGATCGCCCCAAGCCGCCGCTGTCAGAATGGCGGTATCAATTGTCCCTAAAAGGTCTTTGAACTGGTGAATCTGGTGCAAGTCCCCCTGAAGAATGTGGAGGCGATCGCTCTCCCCACAAGCCAATTGCAGCTTGTCAGGATTCCGTACCAGCAAAAACAACTCATGGGGAGTCGCGTTTACCAAAGACTCCACCACATAATGACCAATACATCCACTCGCACCCGTAATAAAAATTCGCTGGGACTTCATAATCTCAATCACCACCACAGTAACCGTTGCTAATCAGCTAATAACTAAGGGCCTTACAAAAAAAGTGTCAGTTGGGGGATCGGCCACCAAAATTTAATGTCCTTCAGCTTAGCAAAACAAAGGGGGACGATTAGAATATCATCCCCCAACAGAATTATTATCTAGTTAACAAAAAAGTTGAAATCCTTGCCTTACCAGAGATATAATCGCTAAACATCTTTACTTTTTGATGTCTTTGGCCATTTTGCGGAAC
>JAYKIC010000646.1:0-6662 GCA_035284985.1 Leptolyngbyaceae cyanobacterium | reverse complement strand
CCGCCCTGCTCAAAACCCGCCTCAATCGTGCCCTACGGCTGATGCAAACAGAAACTATGGTGGGCATTACCGATGGTTGTCTCCAAGTGATTTTTGAGGCTCAACCGCTGCCGGATGCAGAACTGATGCAGTTAGTGGTCCGTAATGAGTTAAGCCTGCTGCAACCAACCCAAAACTACCGGGTCAAGTTATTTGGTCGCTTGCCGGGAACGATTATGCCTGCCTGGAGCCAAGATATCACTTAATCCAATTGGAGCTGAAGTCGCAAGGATTGAGCTTTCAGGGCAAAGGGTTTAATCCCCGTGTTGAGCGGCTATTCATTGAAAAATGGCATAAAAAGGACAAACCCACTGTTAACCCCTCAAAAGAGGAATCGACAGTGGGATCATGGATCTCAGAATTAAGATCTCAAAACTAAGCCTTCAAAACTAAGCCCTCAAAACTAAAACCTTACTTATTCTTCTGCTTAGCCTCTTCCCGTTCCTTCACTTCCTTAATCACCTCTTCAGCCACATTTTTGGGACAAGGAGAGTAATGGGAGAACTCCATGGAGAATTGACCTCGACCAGAAGTCATAGTCCGTAAGTCACCAATATAGCCGAACATTTCGCTCAGGGGCACCTCGGCTTTAATCCGTACCCCAGTAGGGCCCGGTTCTTGGCCCAAAATCATGCCACGACGACGGTTGAGATCACCAATCACGTCACCCACATGATCATCGGGAGTGAAGGCATCTACCTTCATGATCGGTTCCAGCAACTGGGGACCAGCCTTGGGAAAGGATTGACGGTAGGCCGCTTTGGCCGCAATTTCAAAGGCGATCGACGACGAGTCAACTGCGTGGAAACCACCATCCATCAGCGTTACCTTAAAGTCTTCACAGGGGAACCCCGCCAATAAGCCCTTAACAATACTGGTGGCAAAACCCTTTTCCACCGCAGGCCAAAACTCACGGGGAACGTTCCCCCCAGTCACCTTCGATTCAAACTGGAAGCCAGATCCTGGTTCACCCGGCGCAATTTCATAGTCAATCTTGGCGTATTGACCCGAACCACCGGACTGCTTCTTATGGGTGTAGCTATCCGCCAGTACCTTCGTAATGGATTCACGGTAAGCAACCTGAGGTTTACCCACCTCAACTTCAACCCCATGGGTCCGTTTCAAGATATCTACTTTAATATCCAGGTGCAGCTCACCCATACCCTTGATAATGGTTTCGCCACTTTCCTGGTCGGTTTCCACCTGAAACGAGGGGTCTTCCTGTACCATCTTGCTGAGGGCCAGACCCATTTTTTCGGAGCCACCCTTCTTCAACGGAGTCACCGACATCGAAATTACTGGATCAGGGAAGACCATCGGTTCCAGGGTTGCTGGATTCTTCGGATCACACAAGGTGTGTCCCGTCTGCACGTTTTTCATCCCCACGATCGCCACAATATCCCCAGCCTGAGCCGAGTCAATTTCTTCACGGGAATCGGCGTGCATTTCCACCAAGCGCCCGATCCGCTCGGTCTTACCGGTAGCCGTATTGAGTACGGTATCTCCCTTACTCAGGGTTCCAGAATAGATGCGAGTGAAGGTGAGCGCACCAAAGCGATCGTCCATGATCTTAAACGCCAGCGCCCGTAGAGGCTTTTCTGGATCAACAATGGCGAATGTTCCCGTCTCATTGCCTTCCAAATCCACCTCCGGTTGAGGCTTCACTTCGGTTGGCGCAGGCAGATAATCCACCACCGCATTCAAGACCAACTGTACTCCCTTGTTTTTGAATGATGAACCGCAATAGGTCGGGAAAAATGCTAAGTCTCGCGTCCCAATGCGAATGCAGCGTTTGATGGTATCGATATCTGGCTCTTCACCCTCCAAATACATCATCATTGCTTCGTCATCTTGCTCAACCGCTGTTTCGATCAGTTGTTCGCGCCACTTTTCCACATCATCTTTCATCCCTTCAGGAACATCCTGGATCTCATAGTTCATTGGATCACCGGAGTCGTCCCACACCCATGCCTTGCGGGTTAACAAGTCCACCACCCCTATGAAGTCAGTTTCTACGCCGATTGGGAGAACCATCACCAGTGGCTTGGCGGCTAGGATGTTTTCCACTTGACCGACCACCCGGAAAAAATCGGCCCCCGTGCGGTCCAACTTGTTGACATAAATGATCCGAGACACTTTGGAATCATTGGCATAGCGCCAGTTGGTCTCGGATTGTGGTTCTACACCACCAGACCCACAAAATACCCCGATGCCACCATCCAAGACTTTCAGGGAACGGTACACCTCAATGGTGAAGTCCACGTGTCCTGGGGTATCAATGATGTTGAGTTGGTGATCATTCCAAAAGCAAGAGGTGGCTGCTGACTGAATGGTGATACCTCGCTCCTGTTCCTGCTCCATGAAGTCCGTGGTCGCTGCACCTTCGTGAACCTCACCAATCTTGTGAATCTTTCCGGTTAACTTCAGAATCCGTTCCGTTGTAGTGGTTTTGCCCGCATCCACGTGGGCGAAGATACCGATATTTCGATATTTAGCGAGGTCTTTCATTGTTGCTTCTCTAACTTAATGGCTACATCATCGTGAATGATCACGGTTAACTATAAGATTCTGGCCAACTGGCAGATGTCCTCGGATAGCGACAACTAACACTATGGCCTTCTGCTAAGGGTTTGCCTAGAATCTAGGATTGCCTGGAATGGCTGATGAACGTAGGACCGAAGCGGCTGCGATCGCTACCTACTGTCATATCCCTGAATAGGACATGTTTGATCTTGATCAACGTTTAGCATTCACCAACGTTTGATCTTAACCAAAATTTGACATCAATTAACATTGTCTATGACAACCATACATATTGTAAAATATCTTGATGCCAAGGGAATACTGTTGCTAACAGTACCTGTGATTACCCATAATAGCTCTCTAACTATAGCGGCTGAGCCGATTGTTCGTCTTGCTTTTGTCTTACCAATTCAGCCTGCCTACGGGAATCAACACTGTTTTGGAGATAAAGGGTGGTCCGGTTCTGGGCGGTTGCATAACGCCCATCATCCGCTGGCACACTATTCATCAGTTCGGATGCTCGTTGCCACTGGGCCGCCAATTCCATCCACTCATCAACAGTAGTTGCAGACTGTCCTGCCGCCACCGATTGCTCAGCAATGCGAACGGCTTGGACAAAGGGATCGGGTTGATTGTTATCGAGTTGCCCAGAATCAGCTTCCCCAGAATCAGCTTCCCCAGGATTGGGCTGGATCTCCGATGATGCTTGGGATTGATTCGATGGTTCGGGCAGAGAGGCTTGGTCAGCTGCTCCTTCGGGAGAATTTGGGGGGAGATCGGGAGAGTTAGAGGTTGTAGGGTTGGGTTCATCAACCACCGTAAGGGCATTGTTGTCTTGCGCGGGGTCAACGTCTTGCCCTGGGGCCACGGTTACGGCGGAGCGGCGTTGTCCTAGGTCCAGAAAATCATAGGCAACCCATCCCACCAAGCATAGAAATAGGAATAATCCGCTGCCACCGATGATCGCTTGCCATAGGTGCTTTTTGCGCCGTTCACGCTGGGCCGTGTCTGCCAACACAGTAATGGGGGGATGATTTCGTTCCTGCCAATCGTGCCAGGTATTCCGAAGTTGTTGGTCTAGGCGAGGACGCTGGATGCTAAATTCAGCGGTCCACAGCAGTTGACCATCGGGATCACGTTCAATCTCATCTAGCCACAAAAGCTGTTGTTCACTGACTAAACGGGTGTTAACCCGTACTCGGCGAACGTAACGAGGTTGAATCTGGTTAAGCCTCATGTGCAGTTGCTCTACCAGATTGGATTGATTGAGTTTGCTGGGGCTGTCTGCTTCGCAGAGGAGCTGAAGTACCCCTTGGGATAATACGGCTCTCGCTCTCACACCCGATTCAGCCAAATCAGCATTGAGGACTTGAATAATCGCAGCAACACTTCCCTGTTGAGCCTGTTTTGTGATGTCATCAAGCGTTCGCACCATATGCCTCTCAATCATCGACTGATAGCCGATTACTAGTTAAGTTGAACCTACTAAAATATTGGCGGTGGAGAAATATTTTATGACCGCACGTTGACTACCCGTTCTCTAATACCGAGTTCTACTATTGAGTATAGTAGAGCTTTTCAGAATAGCTTTACATTCCCCTCTAGAATACCCTATTATTCGCCCCGTCCCAACACCGTAGCTTGTGTTCTTTTCTTCAATTTATGCGGATGATTATTGTGACTCGTTTGTTAATCCTTTGTTGCTTAACCCTTTCATACTGGGGGTTTGGTGGCATACCGGGCATCAGCCCAGCCATTCATGCCAAGGTTTTAGCCCTAACGGTTGAGCGTCCTATTGCTTTAGACCTGTCATGGGGGCTTACGGATGCTCCAACGGCGGGTCTATCCTCCCCTTATGGTTATCGCGATCGCCCCAGTTCAGATGGCATCGGCAAGACATACATGGGACGGGAAATCGCCCAGGTCATGGGATACCCAGGAGCCGCTTGGCTAGAACGCCCTAGTCGGATGCAGTCGGAAAAACCTCATCTGCTTATAGCCAATTTGGATATCCAGGCTAGGGATGTGATTGCTGATATTGGTGCCGGAACCGGATATCTGAGTGTGCGATTGGCGGCCCAAGTGCCCGACGGGCAAGTTCTGGCGGTTGATGTTCAACCGGAAATGATTGCTCTGTTGCGCCAACGCATTGAGGCCCAGCAGTTGGATAATATTGAGCCGATTTTGGCACTGGACGGTGATCCCCAGCTACCGGAGGGCAGCATAGATATGGCGATCATGGTGGATGTTTACCATGAACTAGCATATCCCTATGAGGTCATGCGGAAGGTCGTTAGGGCGTTGCGTCCCGGTGGCAAGGTGGTGCTGGTTGAGTACCGGGGGGAAAATCCGTTGATCCCGATTAAGCGATTGCATAAGATGACGGAGCGTCAGGTTCGCCGGGAAATGGCTGCTGTGGGGTTAACATGGGTTACAACCAATGAAGACTTGCCTAAACAGCATATTATCGTGTTTACGAAAAAGGATAGCGTAGCTGGCTAGTCTGTATAATTTATGGTTTAACTAATTTGTTTGGGTTTTGATTGCGAGAATAGCTTAAAGTAAAGCATTCGTGCCCCTTCTTGTAGGGGGAACAGGAGGTAGGTTAGGGGGTTGATTGTAATAATAATTAGGCGGAAATTGAGATGGGCTAATTGGGCGATCGCCCACGCCACAAATTGGGGAGTCATGACTCCATAGGGATTCAAGTTACTTTTGAATGGTCCCAAGATGAGCTTGCGGACCACGCAGGGAGCATCCAGGGTCCGTAGGGTCATCAATTGTCCCGTCAGTCGCTTGGAAATTTCGTAAAGGGGGCTGAGTGCTGGACTCACTTCCGCTTCTGAGGTGTTGACCCATAGCTCTTTCGAGCTAGCACGGGTGGGGGAAATTCCCTGGAAAAACAATTCGGCTAAACGCCAGTGGGAAAGGGCATTGACTTCCAAGGAACGGTGAATAGCAGCGGGGGTGCGATCGCCATACACATTGACCCCGTGGTTGAGAATTAGAATATCCACCGATTGGAGGCGATCGCGCAAATCGTCCTCAGCCCCCACCTGCCACTGAACCACCTCACTGGCATTGGGGCAAACGGTCTGAACCGAGGATGTTAAGGCAATCACCGTAGCTCCCTGGAGCCTTAGCTCATGGATAAGGGCCTGTCCCAAAGCTCCAGAAGCGCCCGTAATTGCAATGACAGTATCTTGAAAGCGAGATTTTGCCATTCACCCATTTCCTTCTTGAACTGACATCACGAGAAACAACCCAGCAAACAATAAAAAAGGTGGGCAATGCCCACCCAACACATTTTAAAGTTACTGACGGAAAATCCCCAAATTTGAGGAATTTTCCGTTTCACCCTAGGGCCGAACTTAACGGAAATGCAGCGCTGTTTCAGGGGTGCCATCCAACATGTGAATGGTATCAACAAAGCGAGCCGTTTTGGACTGGTTGGAAATAACCAAGCTCTGGGTCCGGGCACCACCATGGAAGAAGCGAACCCCTTCCATCAAGGTTCCAGGGGTAATTCCGCAGGCCGCAAACAAGAGGTTTTTCCCACAAGCTAGCTCATTGGCGTTGTAAATCCGGTCCGGATCTTCAATACCCATTTCTTTCAATCGAGCCAGGTTGCTTTCCTTGCTTTCGCCAATCAAACCAGTTTTCACAATTTCCGGATCATAGATTAATTGACCCTGGAAGTGACCACCTAGGCATTCCATCGCCGCTGCAGAAATAACCCCTTCAGGAGCAGCGCCAATTCCCATCAAAGCGTGGATATTGGTGCCAGCGAACCCGCAGCAGATTGCTGCCGATACGTCACCGTCAGAAATGAGGCGGACTCGTGCGCCAGCATCCCGAATCTCTTTGATCAACTCATCGTGGCGGGAGCGATCCATCACCACAACGACTAGTTCTTCGATGGAACGGTTTAAGCACTCACCCAGAATTTTAAGGTTTTCGGAGGGAGACTTGTTGATGTCTACCTTGCCACGGGCTGCGGGAGGTGCAGCTAACTTCCGCATGTAAAAGTCAGGTGCTGCAAATAAACCACCTTTCTCAGAAATCGCCAAAACCGCCATGGAGCCGTTTTGACCATAGGC
>JAYKIC010000645.1:0-3664 GCA_035284985.1 Leptolyngbyaceae cyanobacterium | reverse complement strand
TCAGTCAATCAGTGGGATACCTGCAACCCATCTCTCGGTTGATGGACAACTTGTGTTTAGCGGATGGCAGTGACTACACTTGGGAGGGGAAAGTATTCTTTATTATTGGAACGTCCATCTGATCAGGTCCACGAGTTGCCGCGATGACGCTCCCCATGCTGTCCGTGATAAGTATTATCCATGCGGCGTGCTGCTCGACACGGGGTTCACCGGAAGCACTATGCAAGATATTCTAGTCCGCAGTGAGCGGGGGGGATAGCCACCTATACGGGTCATGACTGCTTAAACCCAGCACTTCACCCAGCAAACACCGTATAAGGCCCTCATTGAACCGACGGTAATGCGATCGCAACAACCTATGACGACTGATTTTCCCCCTGATAATCGTGATGGGGCACCCCTGCTCCAGATTAACCAGTTAAGCTTGGCCTATCCCCCTTCGGCACGATCCCCCCAACGTGTAGCGCATCAGTCCCCTGAAACCGATGTCACGACACCGACATGGGCTGTGGAAGGGGTCAGTTTTTCCCTAAGACGGGGAGAGCGCCTAGGATTGGTGGGAGAATCCGGCTGCGGCAAGTCTACTTTGGGGCGAGCCATTTTACGTTTACTGCCGCCCCGATCCATGATCCAAGGTGACATCATGGTGGACGGACAGGCCGTGGTGGGACTGTCTGATGATGCATTGCGGCACTTTCGGGGAGAATCGGTGGCGCTGATTTTTCAAGACCCCATGACCCGATTGGACCCTTTGATGACTATCGGGGAACATTGTCTAGAAACGTTGCAGGCCCATCGGCCCGGTATGACTCGGCAAACGGCGAAGGAGGTGGCGATCGCCACCCTGGAAGCGGTCAGCATCCCCGCCAGTCGCTGGTCCCAATATCCCCACGAATTTAGCGGCGGGATGCGCCAACGGGTGGCGATCGCCCTGGCCCTTCTCCTGGAACCTAAACTGATTGTGGCTGATGAACCCACCACCAGTTTAGATGTCACCATTTCCGCCCAAATTTTGCAAGAACTGACCCGGTTGTGCGATGAACGGGATATGGCCTTGATTCTGATTTCCCACGATCTGGCACTAGTGGGGGAATATTGCGATCGCATTGCCGTCATGTACAACGGCAAGCTGGTGGAGTTGGGACCAGCCCAAACGGTGCTGACCCAGCCCAGCCACGAGTATACGCGATCGCTCCTCACGGCGGCCCAGGATTTGCAGCGGAGTGCCTGTGGAGATGGTGGTGGGATAGTGGGTGGTGGGGAGAATGAACCCGTACCCTTGTTGCGGGTGGAGCAGTTGCAGCAATATTACACCCTAGAGCAAAATATTCTGGCCCGATTGTTGACTGGAGCGACGAATCGAACCATTAAAGCGGTCGATAATGTCAGTTTTGATTTATATCCCGGTGAAATTTTTGGCTTGGTGGGGGAATCGGGCTGTGGCAAAAGTACCTTATCGCGGACCATTTTGCAGTTGGTGCGGCCAACGGCGGGATGGGTGGAATTTTTGGGGCAGGATTTGGCCACCCTTTCCCGTGGCGAGTTGCAGCAGCAACGCCGCCAGATTCAGATGATTTTTCAAGACCCCCATGCCTGTTTGAATCCGCTGATGACCGTGGGCCAAGGTATCGCCGATCCCTTGCGAATTCATCACTTGGCCACTCCAGCGAAGGCGAAGATCCAAGTGTTAGCCATGTTGGATCGGGTGGGGTTAACGCCAGTGGAGGATTATTATCATCGCTATCCAGGGGAGTTGTCGGGGGGACAACAACAGCGGGTGGCGATCGCCCGTGCCCTGATTACCCGCCCTAAACTGTTGATTTGTGATGAACCCGTGAGTATGCTGGATGCCAGTGTGCAAGCCCAAGTCCTGAGCTTGATGCTGGAGCTAAAGTCGGAATTTGATCTCACCTATCTATTCATTACCCATGATTTGTGGGTAGCGCGATTTTTGTGCGATCGCATTGCCGTAATGAATAGCGGTCAAATTGTGGAAATGGGACCAACCACCCACTTATTCACCCAAGCCCAGCATCCCTATACCAAAATGTTATTGGGAGCCGCCCCCCATTTACCATTGTTTACCGCATCAACATAAAGAATTCAGGCGCAATCAGCTACAATCAGTCAAGCTCCTACGATTTCTCTGGGCATCTTAATTTCTGAGCTTTTTTCCATTACTTTGACTTCATCTATTGCTAACCACATTCAAATGCAAAACGCATCCGTTATTGGTCTAGGAAAATCCGGTATTGCCGCAGCTCGGCTACTGAAGCAGCAGGGCTGGTCGGTTCAGGTGAGCGATCGCAACCAATCCGAAAGCCTAAGCGAGATTCAACAACAACTCAATAGCGAGGGCATTACCGTTCACTTAGGCCATACCTTTGAACCCGATGCGACCCAGATGCAGCGCATTGTGGTGAGTCCCGGCGTTCCCTGGGATTTACCCGCCTTGGTCAAAGCTAGGCAATTGGGCATTGAAATGATGGGGGAAATGGAACTGGCATGGCGATCGCTCCAAGCCTTGCCCCAAAAGACACCCTGGATTGGAATTACGGGCACCAATGGCAAAACCACCGTCACCTCTTTAATTGCGGCCATTTTTCAAACTGCGGGACTCAATGCCCCCGCCTGTGGCAATATCGGCTATGCCGCCTGCGATCTGGCACGGGAACAGGCGGCAAATTCTTCCCTGGACTGGGTAATTGCTGAAGTGAGTAGCTTTCAAATTGAATCCTCCAGCACCCTGGCCCCCAAAATTGGCCTATGGACCACCTTCACCCCGGACCATCTCAATCGCCACAAAACCCTAGAAAACTATTTCACCATCAAAGCCCAGCTCTTGGGTAGAGCCGATTTTCAGGTGATCAACGGCGATGATCCCTACTTGAAACACAGCGGTCCCACCCAATGGCCCAGCGCTTACTGGACTAGCGTTGAAGGTAAAGATAGCTTGGCAGGTTTACCGGATCAGGGAGCCTATATCGAGTCGGGTTGGGTTTGGTGGGGCAATGACCCCATTGTGGCCGTGGATGCCCTGAAAATGGTGGGGGAGCACAATCACCAAAATCTGTTGATGGCGGTGGCAGCAGCCCGGTTAGCAGGCATTGAAAAGGGAGCGATCGCCCACGCTATAGCCATGTTTCCCGGTGTGCCCCATCGCTTAGAGAAAGTTTGCACCTGGAACGGCATTGACTTTATCAACGATAGTAAAGCCACCAACTACGATGCCGCCGCCGTGGGACTGAGGGCCGTTGGCAAACCCGTCGTCCTGATTGCGGGTGGTCAAGCTAAAGCAGGAGACGACACGGACTGGATTAAAGCCATCCGTTCAAAAGTGTCCACAGTCTTGCTGATTGGAGAGGCTTCAGATGCCTTTGCCCAACGGCTGACCGATGAGGGTTATCTGGCCTTTGAGCAGGTGGAAACATTGGAAAATGCCATTCCTCGCGCCGCGACTCTCGCCTCCCAACAAGGGGCAAAAGTCGTTCTCCTCTCTCCCGCTTGCGCCAGCTTTGACCAATACCCTAACTTTGAGGCCAGGGGTGATGATTTTCGCCAAACCTGTCAGACCTATTTTGGCAAAGGTTAGGGCGTTTCCGGTTTTTACAAGCCCATTTCACAAGCCCATAAGATTGCAAAGTTTGTAAACAATTCTCGCGCC
>JAYKIC010000644.1:0-3020 GCA_035284985.1 Leptolyngbyaceae cyanobacterium | reverse complement strand
GGGATAATCCTGAGGACATTAACCGCTTATATGTGCGCTCCGAACGGGGGGAGATGATTTCCCTGGACAACTTGGTTACACTGACCCCGACGACGGGTGCTCAGGTGATCAATCACTATAATGGATTGCGTGCCATCGAGGTCAATGGGGGTGCGGCGGCGGGTACCAGTTCGGGACGGGCGATCGCTGCCATGGGAGAGGTATCTGCGGCGGTCCTGCCTCCCGGTGTAGGGTACGAATGGTCCGGTACTTCCCTGGAAGAGGTGCAGTCGGGTGGTCAAGCCCCTGTTATCTTTACCTTGGGGCTGTTTTTGGTATTTCTGGTATTAGCAGCGCTGTATGAAAGCTTTGCCGATCCGCTCATTATCATGCTGGCGGTTCCGTTGGCGATTTTGGGCGCACTCGTGGCCCAGAGTATACGGGGATTGCCCAATGATGTTTACTGCCAGATTGGGTTGGTAATGTTAATCGGACTGGCGAGTAAAAATTCCATTTTGATTGTGGAATTTGCGAACCAGTTGCTAGAGGAAGGCTACACCGTTGTTAATGCAGCCGTGGAAGCGTCTAAGCAGCGCCTAAGACCGATTATGATGACCGCTATTTCCACCCTCAGTAGTATTTTCCCGTTGGTGGTAGCAACAGGGGCTGGGGCTGGTACCCGGCAATCCTTAGGCACAGCGGTATTTGGCGGGATGCTGGTGGCAACGGTCCTGAGTTTATTCGTAGTTCCAGTGATTTATATCATTATCAAGTCCCTGGTTCGGAAAATTATGTCTGGGGGACAACCGCTCCATGCCCCGATCCCACTGCCGAATTTAGAATCGAGTGATAGCGATCGCAACAGTGATCGAGAAGGAGAGGCGATCGCCCCCCCTTCCATTCGATAAACCGACCTGAACCGACCTCATGAATCGACAATGATTTGATATTAGATTTGATGGGTATCAACTTTACGTGGATAGTGGGGGCGCTCCGCGCCCCCACTACCGTTGATCTTATTTCGCCTTAAAACGAAACCCAATTTGGTTCTAGATATGGTGAACGTGACTCATGCGCCAAGCTTTGTCCCCTTTATGGTGGGCGTGTGCCTGGATCAATTTGACACTGGCCATTGCTAAGCCGATACAAAGACTAATGGTGAAGAAAGCGATCGCCGCCCCGACCAAGGAAAGGGCAAATAAAACCATCATAGGCATAGAGCCTAACCCCGGATAGCGGGATAATCCTTCAAATGTAACTAAACCCATGGCAATGCTGCCGCTAAAGGCCATTGCCCCCAGCAGTTGGGCTAGAATTTGTTTCGAGCATTCGGCCATGGTAGGGACAGAGGGGTCGTCAAGGAGCTGATATTTCATGGAGAGCAGCCTCAGCAAGATCGTGGACGATATGAAGCATTATGGAATTGCAGCGTGAAATTGACATAATCCTTCGATAATCACCCTATTATACCGGGTGGGGGCGATCGCAACTCATGTCTATTCACATTTCCATACAAAAAACTGTCCACCAATAACTTTTTCTCCTATGGGTACACGCCACACTCGCCTGACCTCCCTCCTCGGCAACACCCCCAGGCTTCTAGCCCTGGTCTGGACAGCATCCCCCCACTGGCTGAGCCTCAGCGTGGCCCTCACCCTTGCCAGCGCATTGGTGCCAGTGGCCCAGCTATACATTAGTAAACTAATCGTGGATCAAGTAGTAGGCTTAATTCAGGCTGGGGACGTGACCACCTTTACCCCCCAACTGCTAGGTCTAGTGGGGGCGGGCTTGGGGATCACCGCCTTGGGCAGTTTACTGGAACAAACCAACAACTATGTTTCACGGGTCGTGGATGATACCTTTTTACTCCACGCCAATCTTTGTTTGCTCCAGCAGGCAATGCGGCTAGATTTAGCCCACTATGAGTCGTCCGAATTTCACGATATCCTGAATCGGGCACAGCAAAGTGGTAGTCAGTACCCCATGCGGGTGGTGCGGTTATGGCTGAGTTTGTTGGGGCAACTGACTCGCTTTGGGGGACTGCTGACCCTCCTGCTCCGCTTTAGTCCATGGGTAGTAGTGTTGCTCGTGTTCAGCACCCTACCAACCTTTGGCGTGGGGATTCGCTATTCCCATCGTCGTTTTTGGATGAACCGCCGCCAAACGCCATCCCGTCGTCTTGCGGATTATTTTGGCGAAGTGCTGACGGAAGTAAAGTATGTCAAAGAGGTGCGATTGTTTAATTTAGGCCAGTATTTGGTGAACCAATACCATGATATTCGCCAGGAATTTAATGACGAGTCGCGGCAACTGGCTGGACGACAGGCGATCGCCCAACTCACCATTGACGTGTTGGCCTCAACCGGATTTTACGGGGCCTATGGCTTGGTGCTCTGGCAAGCATTGCAAGGATTGGTAACGATTGGGGATTTGACCTTCTTTGCAGGAGCATTCCAACAGGCCCAGGGCACCATTACAGCTACCCTGAGTTCCATCGCCTTAATTTACGAATACAATCTTTACGTCGCCCAGTATTTTGAATTCCTGGATTTGCAGCCCAAGGTCTACAATTTGCCCCAGGCCCGACCCTTTCCTTGTCCGATGCAAACGGGGCTAGTGTTGCAGGACGTATCCTTTACCTATCCCGGTGCCCATCGTCCGACCCTGGAACGCATTAATCTGACGGTTCAGCCTGGAGAATGTATCGCCCTAGTGGGCTTGAACGGGTCCGGTAAAACCACGCTTCTAAAATTGATTAGCCGGTTATACGACATTAACCACGGATTGATCACGGTTGATGGGATTCCGTTGCCAGAGTTAGATCTCAGCGATTTGCGTCGCAATATTGGGGTGCTGTTTCAAGACTTTGCCCGCTATGCCCTGAATGTGGAGGATAACATCGGTTTCGGTAATCTCGATCAGCGAAACGAAGCGCAACTGATTGAGAAAGCGGCTAGGGATGCGGGGGCGGCAGACGTGATAGCAGGGTTGGACCAGGGATACAAAACCGTTCTAGGAAAAATGTTTTCGGGGGGGGTGGA
>JAYKIC010000643.1:0-3001 GCA_035284985.1 Leptolyngbyaceae cyanobacterium | reverse complement strand
TCTAACTCCCCCTTGCAAAGGGGGAGGACCGGAGTTTCCCCCCTTTGCTTTCGCGAAGCGTGTCCGGAGGACGTAGGGGGATTAAGGGGGGTAAAGCCAGGGTTTTCCGGCTTCGCTAAACAGGTACCGCTAACTTTAGCCCTTATTAATGCCAGAATTAAAGCAAAATTAACGTCCACCCACGGTAATCGAATCCACCTTCAAATGGGGCTGACCCACCGTGACGTAAATGCTACCGCTAACGGAACCACAGAATCCGGCGGCCAAGCCCAAATCATTGGAACACATAGAAATTTTATGCATAATTTCCGTGGCCTCACCAATCAAAATTGCCCCTTTCAAGGGTTTGGTAATTTTGCCATTTTCCACCAAGTAGGCTTCATCTACGCCAAAGTTAAACTCTCCCGTGGGACCAACGCTACCACCGCCCATTTTCTTACAGTAAATGCCCTTATCGACGGATGCGAATAGGTCATCGAGGGAATAATCCCCAGGGGCAATATAAGTGTTCCGCATTCGACTAGCGGCGGCGTAGGTATAACTTTGGCGACGACCGCTGCCTGTGCGGGGATGGCCCGTCCGCATGGACCCGGCGCGATCGCTCAAAAAGTTTTTCAAAATCCCATTTTCAATCAGCAGAGTGCGCTGGGCAGGCATTCCCTCATCGTCCATATCAATAGTGCCAAACTCGTTAGAAGAGAGACCCTCATCCCAAGCGGTCAAACTTTCGTGGGCAATTTTCTCCCCTTTTTTCTCCATAAACGGCGTGGTTTTGCGCTCAATCTGAGTAGTTTCCAACAAGTGACCACAGGCTTCATGAAAAATCACCCCACCAAACTGGTTAGCCATAATAATCGGATAGGTGCCCGATTCCACATAGTCGGCATAGAGCATCTTCCCTGCCGAGTCGGCCACTTCATCCGCTGTGTCCGCATAATTCCAGCCCCGGAGGAAATTAGGATCGCCCGTACTGCCCAACCGCTTCCCAATGGACGATCGATGTTCACCATCGGCACAGAGCAAGTTGTAGCCCACCGATTGGGTCAGGCGAATATCACGGGCAAACACCCCATCACTAGCCGCCACCAACACCTCTTGCCAATCCCGAAAGTAGGCTCCCCGGCGGGATTGCACATGGGTAGCCTTCTTGTTTAGCTCATCGGTGGAGCGCAAGAGAATATCCCCCATTTCCTGCATGGAGCTAGATTGGCTCAACCAGTCTTCCTTCCCCCGCACGTCGGCGTAGTCCCGCAACAGTTCCAGATTAATTTCAGGGATGAAGCCGCTGGGGCCGGGGATCGTTAATCCTAGAATCGATAACGCTTTCTCTAGGGCTATTTTCAAGCCAGTGAAGGAAAGATCGTTGGTACTGACGTAGCAGTCGCCCTTGCCTTTGAAGACCCGTACCCCAGCCCCGGTGGAGAGGCGGGGGGAAATGCTAGTGATGGCATCGTCTTCCGCCAGACAACTAATGTAGTTGGTGCGCTCTAGGAAAAATTCCACAAAATCGGCTCCCGCTGCCCGCCCAATACCCAAAAGGATGGAGAGGGGCGATCGCCAACTTTCACCGAAGCGATCGCGGTCAGGGGCATAATCAAGGGAGGGTAATTCTTTGGAAATGAGCAAGGAACTTGATGGCATAAAGTAGCATCCTCAGCAAGTGGACCGATGAGTTGGACAACAGCGATGCATCGTCACGTTTCAACGGTGATCCCATGAACAGTGATTTCACGCATCCATACACTCATACCCCTTAGTCTAACAAAACCAGCCGTTCTCGCAGTAGGGTTGGCCATCTTGATGGTTTGAGACCAACAGCAAATAAGAGCAGCGATTCTGGGTACACTGACCCACAGCTATCTAAAATGGATTAATGATCTGTATTGTTGCTTATCGCAACAGCTATATTGGTTAGGACGTTTTTGTGGGGCGCGTCTGTCCCCACAAAACTCACTGAACTGAGGTGTCTACCGCTATAAATGTATTGATGATTAACGGGGATTAAACATTGAACGTTCTAGTAACTGGGGCAGCGGGATTTGTCGGCTTCTTTGTGGCAAAGACATTACTGCAAATGGATATCGATGTTTGCGGCATTGACAATCTGAATGATTACTACAGTGTCCAACTGAAGCAGGATCGGCTGCGTCAGCTAGAACAATATCCAAAGTTTCGCTTTAGCCAACTGGATTTGTCGGATCGGGCCGGGATGGAACAACTGTTTGAGCAAGGGTCGTTTGATCATGTGATTCATCTTGCAGCCCAGGCGGGAGTGCGGTATTCGCTGCAAAATCCCCACGCCTACGCCGACAGTAACTTGAGCGGATTTCTCAATATTTTGGAAGGATGCCGCCATCATCCGGTGCAGCATCTTATCTTTGCTTCATCCAGTTCCGTATATGGGGCCAATACAAAAATTCCATTTGCCGTGGAGGATGGCGTAGACTACCCGGTTTCTCTCTACGCGGCCACGAAGAAAGCCAATGAGCTAATGGCCCATGCCTACAGCCATCTTTACCAAATTCCCACCTCAGGCTTACGTTTCTTCACGGTCTATGGCCCATGGGGTCGCCCCGATATGGCTTACTTCAAGTTTGTGGATGCGATCGCCAATAATCGCCCCATCGACGTTTACAACAACGGTAAAATGAAGCGGGACTTTACCTACATTGATGATGTAGTGGAGGGAATTATTCGCTTAATGCCCAAGCCGCCCCAATCTGTGGATGTGGCTGACTCGATTAATAGTCATGCCCGCTACAAAATCTACAACATCGGCAACAACCAACCTGTGGAGTTAATGATGTTTATCGAAATCATTGAGACAGCGATGGGTCAAAAAGCCCAGAAGAATATGCTGCCGATGCAACCCGGTGACGTACCTATGACCTACGCCGATGTGGAGGCATTGAGTCAAGCTGTAGGATTTGCCCCCAACACGCCACTAGAGGTGGGAATTGGGAAATTTGTAGCCTGGTACAACGAGTATTACGACCGGGGC
>JAYKIC010000642.1:0-4082 GCA_035284985.1 Leptolyngbyaceae cyanobacterium | reverse complement strand
CTGACAAATCATTTGCTCTAAAGGACTGGACATAAGCATCGTTAGTTTATGTTGAGAAAAGGTTTAGCCGTTCTTAGTATGCCCAATTTGGCTCCAACAATTGCACGTTAACGCTAGCAAAACTAATGTGGCTGGTCGATAGCGCGATGGGGATGGGATGGTTGACTGATAAAAATTCGGCATTGGGTGCGGAAACCGCCTTCCCTACAAGGGATTGGGGCGACGTAGGGGTCAGGTCGCCTGACCCAAGTCACGGTAAAGGGATGGCGCAACGCCACTCCGGTAAGAGTATCGCCCCCATTCTCACCCAAACGTTTGTGCAAGTTGAGGTTGTCCCGAAGCTACCTCTCGGCCTATTCAGTTCAGATGAATCATACTGTTTTGAGGTACCCAGGACACCTAAAATTCATTTTTATACATATAAGCAGGAGCGATCGCGCAACGCCACTTCGGTAGGAGTATCCCTCCACATTTCTCCAGCAGCAGCATCGATAATTTCTAGAATCCCCATCATTCCCTGATCTTCATGGTCGAGAATGTGGCAATGGTAAACCGATTGACCGGAGAAATGGGTAAAGGCTATTCGCAAAACAACCGACTCATAGGGTTTAACATTGATCACGTCTTTCCAAACTAAATAAGGGAACGGTTGGTCATTTTGTTTGACTACTTGAAAGGGATTGGTATGGATATGAAAAGGGTGATCCATTCCCGCTTTGTTGATGAGGGTCCACTCTTCCACTGTGTCTAGTTGAACCTTGGTATCAATGCGGTGATGGTCAAAGCCATTGCCGTTGATCAGAAAGGCATTATCGCTATCGATGCCGTGATCGAGAATAAATTCACGCCGGATGGTGGGTTCGGGGAGGGCGATCGCGGGAATTAAGGTTTTGGGTAGCGGTACGGCTGTCGTTGGCTCCCCGTACTGGAAGTGGGCGATCGCCACAGGAGTCGTATCAATTTCATCCCCTTGAATCCCCATTTGCCCCATCATTTCAGCAATGCCCCGGTCGTAGGGGCGGCTGATTAAGGCATACTCGTTTGGTTCCTGGCTACCGGGTACCAAAATATCCGCCCGTTCCCCAGGGGATAGCACCAAATCCGCTTCAATTGCCACGGGTTCCGGCAACGTCCCCCCATCTAGCCCAATGAGATACCAGGGATGATTCTCCAGGTGGAGGCGATAAATTCTTGAGGGTGACGCATTTAAGAGGCGGAGGCGCAACAATCCAGCTTGGGGAATGGTGAAGCTTGGACCCACGATCCCATTCACCGTGACTAACCCGCCTTGGCGACCCCAACGGCGAAAGATCGGTAACGGCTCTTGCACTTGTCCCCCACCATCGAGGTCAAAGTCTTGTAGTACGGCGATCGCCTCCTCTGCCGCTTGCACTTCGGGAATCTCATCCACTGCGCCCCGAATGATGATGGGACCAGCTAGACCGCCAAAAACCTGTTCTGCCACCACTCCATGTTGGTGGGGATGGTACCAAAATAGACCACCTGGATGCTGCGCTGGGATTTCAAATTCATAAATCTGGGTGCCCCCCGATGGCACCGAGAGAAATACGTTATCCGCGTTGCCCGTGGGGGGAATATGAAGGCCGTGAAAATGGAGATTGGTGGGTTGGGTTAATTGGTTCGTGAAATGAATCCGAACCGTATCTCCCGCTTTCGCTTCCCATGTTGGTCCCGGCACCTGCCCGTTGTAGGTTAGCAGGGTGGCCGTTTGGTGCCCAAGGGGGACGGCTTGGGCCTGGGCTTGTAAGGCAAGATCTAGTAGTCCAGCTTCACTACGATGGCTGATCGGCAGGGACGCTGATGGCAAGCGGGAGGGCCGGGAACTGCCAAAGGGTAGACCCGCACAACGATAGGAAACCGTGGCGACGGTTCCGGCCAGTCCCCAAGTGAGCAGCTTGCGACGATTCAGGGTTCCCATAGGATTAACGGTGCTAAGTTGTGGTTCATGTTTTCCATATTTCAGGCTAACGTAGGCTAAGGGCGATCGCACCCACTCACTCACCCACTCACTCACCCACTCACCCACTCACCCACTCACCCACTCACTCACTCACTCACTCACTCACTCACTCACTCACCCACCTACTCCTCCGGCAATTCCTCTAGTAATCCAGGGGGAGGGGCGATCGCGATCCGTCCCGCATCCAAATCCACCACGGGCACAATTTCGGGCACAAAGGGAATGAGGATGGTCAACGATTTCTTCGGTCGGGCTTGGATCTTAGCTTTCCGCGCCATGGCTCGCCGTCCCTTGCGTCGTAGAAACGCCTGGGATGATGCCGCCGATTGTGGGTCAGCCTGTTCTGGATTCATCAACTTTTCTGACAACTCTGGTTCCGGTTCTCCGGAATGATCCGTAGGCTGCACCAGTTCAACCTCTAGCAAGTCATTGCCAGCGGCAATCACATCTTTGATGGTGCCAATGAGTTCACCTGTATGGTGGTGAAACACCTGCACGCCTAGCAAATCCATGACATGGTATTCATCGTCTTCGAGATGGGGGCGATCGCTCACGGGCACCAGCAGCAGACTATCCCGCAGCTTTTCCGCCTGATCCCGATAGCGAATACCATCCAATTGCAGCACGTACAGCCCCTTGCCCCCAATATAGCGACCATCCAGTAAATGAATGGGTTCCGGTTCCTTCGCCTGGGGGCGCAAAATCCACCGCTGTCCCGGTTCCAAAAACCGCTCTGGAAAATCAGTCGAGGGATAAACTCGCACCTCGCCCGTTAGCCCTTGAGGAGCCACAATTCGGCCAATTTCCAACCAATCATCCAAATTTGCCATCACTACCCCAATACTTTAGTATTACTCACGCCCACTCGCCCACTCACCCATCCACTCACCACTATCCACTCACCAGCCCCACAATCAGCAAAATCCCACCCAAAACCCCACATCCCACCATGCCATAGAAGGCTTGCTGTGCGCCTTTTTTAGCATCAGCGGTCATGGCTTCGTCATTTTTGAAAGAAATAATCAATGTCTGGCTGGAATTGATGGGCTTTTGAATGACCAAGGTATTACTTTCATCGGATACGGTGCCCACCACTAACACATGGCGATCAACGGGTAAGATCGTTTCCCGATAGCGATAGCCGACGGTGCGGCGGCTAGATTGGCGAGAATAGCGGCTGACATCCAAGGAAAATGAGCCGAAGGACAACATTTCTCCACGGGGGTGTTCCGGTTGAAACTCGTTGACGATACTGGTCATTTCCATGTCAGCATCGTCGGGGTTAACTTGAATGGTGCCTGTTTCATCTTTCAGTAAAAAGGGGACGGACTGGCGATCGCTTGAAATCGTTTCAGTTTTCCGATCGGTTTCCGTTTTAGGGTTGCCATCGTCATCCTGGACCGTCCGTGTTTCTTCGTATTCCCAGGTAACAGTTGTACTGTACGCCACACAGGGCAATTGCTTTAAGGGGGAGGTGAGGGGGCGATCGCATTCAATTTCACCCCAGACTTTCACATAATCGCGCCAGTTGCCCCGGCCAATGTCATCGGCGATCGTCATTGCTGTATTCTTTAATTCTGCGGTAGTTGATGGTCGAGCCGATTGTAAATTAAATGCCTTATTGGTTTCGCTACGATAAACAAAAAAAAGGATAATGGCCACCACTAACAGGATTACACCAAAAATAGTCATCTTAGTTCGGTTAGGAATTGAGTTGAAATTGCGAATAATGCAGGTACACCCAGGGAGAGGGGTGAATTGCTCCCTACCAGCCTACCCATCAATTCCCCCATCCTCTACCAAAACTGGGGATGAAACCGAGGATGTAATAATCGCTTAACAGGCTGGCCCTCTTTTGAGTTGACGTGTTCGGCCATAATTTGCTCCACATCCTCCGGTCGCACGCGACAGTACCAGGTTTCATCCGGCATGACCCGCACCGTCGGTCCCACATTGCACTGACCCGCACAGGGACTTCCTGTTACCACTGCCTCTGTATCTGCGGCTTGAAAGGCGGCCAGCACCGCTTCCGCCCCATTACGGCAACAGGACTCATGTTGACAAACTAAAATGCAGCGATGACCTTGGCTCACGTATCTCC